>JADLGH010000047.1 GCA_020849425.1 Candidatus Dadabacteria bacterium | reverse complement strand
CTCCGCTCGTTTCTGCGGCCGACTATCATTTCGGTTCCTGGAGAAAAGCGGTCGAGTCCTGTGGTGTGGAATACGGGTTCGCGAGGCGGAGGAGAGAAAACCGTGAGAAGAGGGCTCCTCAATTGCTCGCCAATCGTGCCGAAAAAGAGCAGAACGACGGATTTGCAAGGACGAAACAGCGTCCGTTTACGGTCTTCGAATAATTTTGATCATCGTGCTAAGGTCTCGATATAGAAAAGCTGAAATTCATGGTGCCGCTCCCGTCGGCACTGTTTATATACGAGACGCCGTAATTTAAATTCGCCTTGTCGAAGAGACCAAGCGGAATGCCTCCGCTTATTCCTACCCCCATATTCTTGAGCTCGGAAATGAGGTCTATGGATGCGAGCGATTCTTCGCGCCTCGCGAGTGAATAGGCTATTGGATCGTCCCCAAGCCACGAGGGGAGGGTCGCGGGTGAAACGAGTGCGGCATTCTGTATTTTTCCGCCTCTCAGGGTTATGTAATCGTTCAGGAAAAAATCCAGCTCACCCATTTTTATGCCGAATCCCACCTCTTCGTTCTGGAGCTTCACTTCGGGTTTGAAGATGAAGCGGAGGTTGTCCGTGATTCTGTGATTCACCATGGGCGCCAGGACTGCATTTACCCTGTTGGGATCGTTCTCTCCCATGAGGCTCACGGTACCGTTACCGCTCAGGTTGAGAATGGTCCTGGACGAATCCGGGCGGGTCAGTTTCTGCATATTCCTGTCAATCGCCGTGTTGTAGAACGTAACGTTGTCCCGCGTTACGGCTCCGGTAGCACCGGCTGCGGATTTTTGATTTTCCTTTCGTCCTTCGAGCTCCTCGAGCCGTCTGCTCAAGACCTCGATCTGCTGCTTGATCAGCTTTATTTCATCGTCCGTGGTTTGGGCCCGTACGGCGGCCTCGGAAAGGAGAAGCAACAGGGAGAAAACGATGAGCGGAAGGTAGAAAAATCTTTTCGTCCTCACTTCTGGCATACCCCCTTTGTATTTCACCCCACCCCTCACTAATTCTATTCCAATTGCCGTAGCATGACAACCTTAATTCGCAGAAAATTCCGAATCCTCGTCGGCCGACCGTCGTCATAGAATATATTAAAGGCGAATAATTCACTTGAGAGGAATCAGGGTATGAAAATAGGGCTCCAGATCGTGGAATTCGACTGGCCGGGGAATCCGGGCGATGTCGGCCGGAAGCTTTCGGATGTGGCCGGGGCGGCGGACGAAGCGGGCTTCGCCAGCCTCTGGACAATGGACCATCTCTTCCAGATGGATATGCCGGACCTGGGCGTATCGCCGGAGGACCCGATGCTCGAAAGTTACACCACGCTCGGGTATCTCGCGTCGGTCACAAACCGGGTACGCCTCGGCTCCATGGTCACAGGCGTCATTTACCGGGATCCTGGGCACCTGATACAAACCGTTACGACGCTCGACGTGCTGTCGGGCGGACGCGCGTATTTCGGCATAGGGGCGGCGTGGTACGAGCGCGAGGCCCTCGGATTGGGATACCCGTTCCCGAATATGACCGAGCGCATGGAGCGCCTCGAAGAAGCTCTCCGGATAGCTGAGCTTATGTGGTCGGGCGAGGTAAAACCTTATAACGGGAAGCATTATCACCTCGCCGAGCCGATGAATAACCCGCTCCCGCTCTCCAGGCCTCACCCCCCGATACTCGTGGGCACGTCGCCCGATAATGTCGCAAAGGCGATTCTCGCCGTCGTATTAGGGTTCGTTGTCGAGGCCGCGATAATCGGGGATGCCGGACCCGGCGACATAGCCGCCGGCCTTAGCGGACTCGGCGTCAAATAAAAGAGCGACTTTCGGTAAAACCGCATCGGTTTTGAATCCGGTGAATCAAATCTCTTATTGCGGACGGATGTTCCCGTTCACATCTATTGATAATTCCGTTTATCCGGTTATGTTGCCACGTCTGCAATTGAGTCCTTATCGCCGGCGCGGCGCTCTTCGCGCCGCACTGAGAAAATCGGGTTGGTTCGGGGGTTTGGTCAGATAATCTATATTGGAGGAATCCGATATGAGTTGTAAAATGCCGTCCCGATTCGGATACAGGTTCGCTGCATCTTCAAAACAGGGTGCAGGAAACGGAATTATTTCGTGGATTGCTCCCTTAATTATTATCCCTGGTCTCTTTTTCCTCGGGTGCGGAGGCGACGGCGGCGGCATGCAGGAGTTCCCGCCCGCGAGGGTGACGGTAACCGAAGCGGAGTCGCAGGACGTCCCGGTATATCTCGACGAGGTCGGTAAATGCGTCGCGCTCGAATCGGTTTCGGTGCAGCCGCAGGTGTCGGGACGGATTACCGGCATACATTTCAAGGACGGGGCGGAGCTCAAAAAGGGCGACCCTCTTTTCACGATAGACCAGAGGCCGTACAAGGCAGCGCTCGACCTCGCCGAGGCGAACCTCGCCAAGGCCAGGGCGGACCTCGAACTGGCGAAGATCCAGTTCGCTCGCGTCGAGGACCTCACGGATTCGAGGGCTGTGGCTCGTCAGGAATACGACACCAGGAAGAACGCCGTGGACGTCGCGGCGGCCCTCGTCGAGCAGAGCCAGGCCGAGCTCGATTCCGCGCGAATAGATTACGACTATACGACAATAGACTCGCCCATAAACGGCCGTGCGGGGCACAGGCTCGTAGACATCGGGAACGTCGTCACCGCGAACACGACCACTCTTCTCACGATACAACGTCTCGATCCCATATACGCCGAGTTCACAGTTACGGAGAGCGACCTCGGAAGGGTTAGGCAGCATATGCAGGACGGGACGCTCAGGGTCGAGGTCCGTGTGCCCGAGGAGCCGGACACGCCGCTTCGGGGCGAGCTGACATTCCTCGACAATACTGTCAGCGATCCTACCGGCACCGTGAAGCTGAGGGCGACCGTGCCCAATCTTGACCGTAGGCTCTGGCCGGGGCAGTTCATCAAGGTGAGGCTCGTTCTGGACACGAAAGTAAACGCCGTCCTCGTGCCGTCCACTGCCGTTCAGGATTCGGCACAGGGGAATTTCGTTTACGTGGTGAATGAAGATTCCACTGCGGAATTAAGGCCGGTGAGTATAGGGCAGAGGCAGGGCGACCTAGTCGTACTCGAAAATGGGGTGAAGGCGGGGGAACGGGTCATTCTTACCGGCCAGCTCGCTGTGGCTCCCGGCGCGGGTGTAACGATCGTCGAGGAAGGCGGCCAGGGCGGCGGGGCGGAAGCGGCGCCCGGGGGTGGTATGTGAATTTTTCCGAGCCCTTTATACGCCGTCCCGTAATGACTGCGGTGCTCACGCTTTCCGCTGTTCTCTTCGGCGTCATGAGCTATTTTCAGCTCCCGGTTAACGACCTTCCCGCCGTCGATTACCCCGTAATTAACGTCTTCGTCGGCTACCCTGGCGCGAGCCCCGAGACGATGGCCAACAACATAGCGACGCCTCTCGAGCGCCAGTTCATGCAGATAGATGGGCTCGATCTCGTGACGTCCAAGAGCACGCAGGGATTCACAAGCCTCACGCTCCAGTTCTCGCTCGACAAGAGCCTCGACGCCGCCGCGACGGACGTCCAGACCGCCATATCGCAGTCGACGGGGAATCTCCCGCTCGACCTCCCGTCTCCGCCCACGCTGGTGAAGACCAATCCCAACGACCAGCCTATCCTCTACATAGCGCTCACGACGGATTCGCTGACGCCGGGCGCGCTATACGATTATGCGAGCACGCAGGTCGGGCAGAGGCTGACGATGATTCCGGGCGTGAGCAGCGTCGACGTTTACGGAACGAAATCCGCCGTACGCATCAAGGCCGACCCTTCGGCGATGTGGGCGCGGAATATATCCGTGGACGACCTCTACGCCGCCGTGTCGAACGCGACGAGCTATACCGGGGCCGGACAGTTCGACAGTCCCTCGGGCACGTCGATCCTGCGGCCGCAGGGGCAGCTCGATACTGCGGAGTCTTACGCTAACATCATAGTCAAGAGCATAAACGGCGCGCCGGTATACCTCCACGACGTGGCGGAGGTTACGGATACAGTGGAGGACGAGCGCATAGACATGAGGTTTTGGATGAGGGGCCATCCCGTCCCTTCGTCCACGGTCGTCGTGGCCGTCTTCAGGCAGGCCGGTGCGAACGCCGTCGAGGTCGCAGGCAGCGTAAAGGAGCTGCTGCCGATAGTGGGAGCCGAGCTCCCGGCGGCCGTTACGGTGACCCCTATCTACGACCGCTCGCAGACGATAGTAGATTCGGTTACTGAAGTCCAGCACACGCTTTTCATAGCGTTCGTGCTCGTCGTAATGGTCATATTTCTTTTCCTCGGCAGGGCGACCGATACGCTGATTCCCGTAGTCGCGCTCCCCCTGTCGCTGCTTCTTACGTTCATAGTGATGAACATGCTCGGGTACAGCATAGACAACCTCTCGCTCATGGCGCTCACCCTCGCGATCGGGTTCCTTGTGGACGATGCGATAGTGTTCCTCGAAAATACCGTAAGGCGCATGGAGGCAGGGGAGGGCGCTCTCCAGGCCTCGCTCGGAAGCGCGAAGGAGATAAGCTTCACGATAGTTTCCATGACCATATCCCTCGCCGCCGTGTTCATCCCGCTCGTTTTCATGACCGGGATCGTCGGGAGGATATTCAGGGAATTCGCCATCACTATTGTCGTCGCGATACTCGCCTCCGGCCTCGTTTCGCTTACGCTCACGCCGCTCATGTGCGCGAGGCTTCTCAAGGACCGCGGCCCGGGCTCGAAGCAGACGTGGGCGGAGCGCGTCGTCGGCGGGTTCGAGAAAAGGGTGCTCGGGGTTTACGGGAAATCGCTCATGTGGTTTCTCCGCCACAGGTGGGTTTCGGCCCTCATATGGGTCGTCTGTCTCGCGGGTACTATCGGGCTCTTCATGCTCGTTCCGAAGGCGTTCCTGCCCCTTGGTGACAGCAGCGTCATGCAGGGCGTATTCATCGCCAAGGAGGGCTCGTCGCCCGAGCAGATGAGGGCAATCCAGGACCGTGTCGACGAGGCCATTCACAGCGATCCCAGTGTCCTCATGAACTTCACAATGACCGGCGCAGGGTCATTCATAGGGGCGAACCAGGGCCTCATGTTCATATTTTTAAAGCAGCGCTCCGAAAGGATGCCCATAGAGATGGAGGCCGGGCAGCTGATGGGTAGCCTGGGGACGATACCCGGAGTCATGGCCTTCCTCCAGCCGCTGCCAGTTCTCGAAATCAGCACGGGAGCTACGGAGCAGTCCCAGGGGCAGTATGCCTTTTCGCTCTCGGGCGTGGATCCGGACGAGGTTTACGACGTCTCGTCGAAATTCATGGCGAAGCTCATGGAGTACCCGGGCTTCTCGACGGTGTCGTCCGATTATTACAGCAACACCCCCAACCTCGACATCGAGATAAAGCGCGAGCAGGCGAGGACCTACGGGGTTTCCGAGACGCGCATACTCAACCTTCTACGAAATGCGTATTCGCAGAACTATCTCTACCTTATAAAGAAGCCGACGGACCAGTACCAGGTGATTCTCGAGACAAGCGACGAGGCGCGCGAAAATCCCGAGGATCTTTCGCTTCTTTATATAAGGTCCGACGACGGGGAGAACCTCGTGCCCTTGAAGGCGCTCGTGACGTGGAAGAAGACGATGGGGCTTCAGTCGGTCAATCACCTTAATCAATTTACGAGTGTGACCATATTCTTTAACTTAAAGCCCGGGGTGGCAATAGGCGACGCAACTAATTTCATAAACAGGACGGCCGCCGAAATAGTGCCCCCCTCGATAAGGGCGAGCCTCCAGGGCGAGGCCCAGACGTTCCAGAGGACGGTACGCGACCTCACTATACTTATGGGCATAGCAGTCTTCGTAATGTACGTGATACTCGCCATACTCTACGAGAGCTACGTGCATCCGATAACCGTGCTCTCGACCCTGCCGACGGCGCTCGTGGGCGGGCTCCTGACCCTCGTCCTCTTCGGAGAGCAGGCGTCGCTTTACGCCTTTGTCGGCATGTTCATGCTTATGGGCATCGTCAAGAAGAACGGCATCATGATCGTTGACTTCGCGCGCCAGCACGTCGAATCCGGGAGCCCGGCCCTCAAAGCCATACACCAGGCGAGCCTCGAGCGCTTCAGACCCATACTCATGACCACGCTGGCGGCGGTCATGGGGGCAGTGCCGATAGCCCTCGGCTACGGGGCTGACGGGGCGTCGCGGAGGCCGCTCGGCCTCGTCATAGTCGGCGGGCTCATAGTCTCGCAGTTTATAACGCTTTACATAACGCCCGTCATTTATCTCTACCTCGAAGACTTCCAGGAGAATGTGCTCGACAGGATCCCGTTCTTCCGCTCGCAGCACACGCGCCCGGGGGCCGAAGCGTCATGACGAACCCTGTATCTCCGAGCTATATGCGTGAAGGCGGGCTTCGCCTTCTTTTCCCCGCGCTTCTGCTCGTGCTCTCGGGGTGCATGGTCGGCCCGGACTATAAAAGACCTGCCGTAGATGTGCCGGAGGAATACAGGGGCGAGACGGCCGCCGAGGAATCCGCCGCATCACTCGCCGACGAGGATTGGTGGGAGGTGTTTCAGGACCCTGAGCTTGCGAGGCTCATAGAGACGGCCATCGAGCAGAACCACGATGTGCAGATAGCGGCGGTGAGGGTGCTCCAGGCGCGGGCGATACTCGGTATAACGCAGGCCGACCAGTTCCCGACGATTAACGCCACGGGGGGAATTACCAACCAGAGGAGCCCGCGCTTCGGCCCGACGCCGGCGTTCGAGGTGACGGACTACCAGATAGGGCTCGCGGGGCAGTGGACGCTCGACTTCTGGGGGCAGTACCGGAGGGCGACCGAAGCAGCACGGGCGCGTCTCCTCGCGAGCGAGTGGGCGGAGAAGGAAGTAGTCTCGGTGCTCGTGGCGAACGTCGCGGCGGCTTATTTCCAGCTCCGGAAGCTCGACCTCGAGCTCGAGATTTCAAAAAATACGCTCGCGTCGCGTGAGGAGTCGCTCGACCTGACGAATATACGCGAGGAGCGCGGGCTCAGCTCGCTTTTAGACGTCCGGCAATCTGAGCAGCTCGTATACACGGCGTCGACCCGGATACCGGCGCTCGAAAGGGATATAGCGCAGCAGGAGAATTTTCTAAGCACTCTTCTCGGGCAAAACCCCGGTCCGATCGCGCGAGGGCTCACCCTCACAGAGCAGCCCCGCCCTCCTGACATTCCCGCCGGTCTTCCGTCCGCGCTGCTCGAAAGGAGGCCCGACATAAGGCGCGCCGAGGAGGAGCTCGTCGCCGCCAACGCCGACATCGGCGTCGCCAAGGCGGCATGGTTTCCCCAGATAAATCTCACCGGGAGCGCCGGCTACCAGAGCGACGAGCTTTCGAATCTCTTCACGGGCCCTGCGGGCATATGGAGCGCTGCCGCTGCTTTCGTCCAGCCCATATTCGAGGCCGGGAGGATAAGCTCGAATGTCCGCCTCACCGAGGCCGAGTACCAGGAGATGATGCTCACCTATCAGCGGACTATACAGGGGGCGTTCAGGGACGTCTCGGACGCGCTCGTAGCGTACAGGAAGAACAGGGAGTTCCGCATGGAGCAGGAGAAGCTCGTCGAAGCCGCGAGGGACTCAGCGCGTCTTTCGGATCTCAGGTTCCGGAAGGGAGAGACCGATTACCTCGAAGTCCTCACCAACGAAACGAATTATTTTTCCGCCCGGCTCGAGCTTGCGGAGGCGTACCTCGGCGAGCTAACGGCGCTCGTGGAGGTTTACAGGGCGCTCGGCGGCGGCTGGCAGGAGGACGGCGCTTGAGGCCGTATGGGAAATCCCTTCTCCTTGCTGAATTTTGCGTACTCTTCACCGCGGGGCCGGCTCTCATACTCTTCCTGAGGGAGCGCTGGCTCATGATCGCGATACTATGGGGCGGGAGCGTGCTTGCGTACGCCTATCTCAGGATAGCGCGTCGTCCGGACGAAGTGCCCCGCACTTCTTTCGGGGAAATGGTGAAACGCATACTCATGAGGTTCGCCGTAATCGCCCCCGCGGTAACGATTCTCGCATGGACCGCCTCGCCCGGGGATTTTCTCTCATTCCCGCGCGAGAATCCGCGCATCTGGCTTCTGGTGATCGTTCTTTACCCCCTCCTTTCCGTATGGCCGCAGGAGGTTTTGTATAGAGCCCTTATATATAAAAGATATGCCCCAATTTTTGGTGAGGGCACAGGATATGTAATCGCATCGGCTCTCGCGTTCGGATATATGCATATTATCTTTCTTAACTGGATTGCCGTGGCCATGACGCTCGTCGGCGGATTTATCTTCGCCGACAATTACAGGAAGGGACGCTCTCTCACGCTGGTTTCCATAGAGCATGCCCTATATGGCTGCCTTATTTTCACGGTGGGGCTCGGGAGGTTTTTTTACGTCGGGGCGGCGTGGGGGTAGTATTGTCACCACCTATTTATATGGTACTATTTCTGTTCTCTTCGAATATTCGAATCAATGGTGGGTGTAGCTCAGACCGGTTAGAGCACTGGGTTGTGGCCCCAGAGGTCGCGGGTTCAAATCCCGTCACTCACCCCACCTTATGCGCGGACGGGACGCTTCTTGTAAAAGAAAGATGTATCCCCTTTCATATGGTAGTCGTAACGCCGCTCGACTGTTTTTTCCCCGGATTGTTTTTTTAACGTGCCGTCTTGACTTGCCTGGCGGAAATATTTTATATTCGATACCATGGAGGGGGGCGGCTCAATGCATATGGGCCGCAGCCGCAGCTTGTGACAAGATTCTTCCCGGGTGCAAAAAGACCGTTACCGGTCCTTGCTCTTGCTGTGGGGGCGGCGCTTCTTTTGGCTGCTGCCTTAATGACGTGCGACGGGGGACGTGACAATGGTATCGTCTACCATTGGGTCATGCTCGGGCCTTCGGGGTCCGTCATTGCACGCGCTATCGTCGAGAACCCGGAATGCCCCAGGGTAAAGATCGACGGCATAACCTCGCGAATGGACGTGAGGTCTGGGCCGACGGCCGATTTCCCCGTACTGACCTGCGAGAAATCGATCCCCGGCGGCGCCCGGTCGGCTTCGGTGGGTGGGAGGAGCCTGAATCTCCCGGGTGACAGACCCGGCAGGATAATCATTATAGGCGACACCGGGTGCAGGATAAGGGGCAGCGAGGCCCAGGCCTGTAACGATCCGGCCGCCTGGCCATTCGAGCAGATCGCCGATACGGCCGCCGCACTGGATCCGGACCTGGTAATCCACGTCGGCGATTATTTTTATCGGGAGGACCCCTGTCCCGAGGGCAACTCTGGGTGCGCGGGCTCCCCCTTCGGGGATAACTGGGGCGGATGGCAGGCCGATTTCCTTGCACCGGCCGATTCGCTTCTGCGCAAGGCTCCGTGGGTTCTCTTAAGGGGCAATCACGAAACGTGCTCAAGGGGCGGCGAAGGCTGGTTTACGTTCCTCGATCCTTATCCGCTCCCCGAAGAATGTCAGGAGTTCACCGACCCGTACGTGATCGACATAGGAGGGGTCGATCTTCTCATACTAGATTCCTCGAGCGCCCAGGACAACTCGGCCCCTGCCGGTCTGGTCGAGGCGTACGCCGGGCAGATCGACACGCTATTCGAATCCGCGGGGGACAATTCCTGGTTCCTCGTTCACCACCCGCTATGGGGAATAGGGGAATTCGCGGGCTCGCTCTTTAAAATCAACCAGACGCTCCAGGCCGCTACCGGGGACACGCTCGCACCGGGGATAAATCTCGTTCTCGGGGGCCATATCCACCTGTTTGAAATACTGTCGTTCGAGGGAGGGAGGCCGCCCCAGATGCTGGTCGGTAACAGCGGCACTTCCCCGGACGAGGCCGTGACGATACCGCTTTCCGGAGAGGAGATAGGGGGCGGCGTGGTCGACCGCGGGATAACCGAGGACGAATTCGGTTTCGTGGTTATGGACCGCACGGACGGCGGCTGGTTTTTATCGCTAAGAAATATGAGCGGCGGCGAGATTCTCGCATGCAGCCTCGAAGCGAATATAATAACCTGTGATTGAAGACAATTTCTCAAGGCCGGTTTCATGTCGGCTCTACACCCTCCGGCATAATAATGCGGGCAACGGGTTCAGGGGGCAGTATGGCAGTCACGGAGGATCATATGTCACAGGAAAAAAAACCGGTCGCGATCGATGCCTCGGAAGCGCCGCCCCGCACAAAACCGACCAACTATCCCGAGCCGTTCGCTTCGCGGATGGCCGGCAGGGAGAAACGCCCGCTGGGGGACCTATTCGGGCTCGCCAATTTCGGCGTCAACCTGACGCGCCTTGAGCCGGGCGCAGTGTCGTCCATACGGCACAGTCATTCGAAGCAGGACGAGCTTGTGTACATCCTGAGCGGGACTCCGACCCTTCACACAGACGAGGGACGCACGGCTCTCTCCCCCGGAATGTGCGCGGGATTCAAGGCGGGGGACGGAAACGGTCATCATCTTATCAACGAAACAGGCGAGGATGTCTTGTACCTCGAAATCGGCGACAGAACCCCCGGGGACGAAGTCGGTTACCCGGACGACGATCTCCAGGCGCTGCTCGTAGAGGGCAAATGGAAATTCGTTCACAAAGACGGAACGCCCTACTGATGATGCGGCAGTTCGAAAGGGTGGACCGGCTCGAAACCGGATTTCGTTCTTTATTCCCTGGGAGGGGCGGAAAGGCCCGGCTATTTCACTCTCTTTGCCGGCAGGTAGAAAGGCGCTGCCGGGTTCTTGTCTTCGTCGCGGGATTCAGTCCTGTTCCACGCGAGGTGGATTATAACAAGACCCCCGGTACACCGATTTCTGCATACATTCTTGTTAATATCACGTATTGTGGAGGACCCGGATGAGGAGCGTTACAAATTTAATCTGTCTGATGCTCTTTGTGACAGCCGCCATGAATTGTGATGCGAGCTTCGCTGAAGATTCTTACGGGAGCCTCAAGGACCACGTAAGCGGCGGCGTCAATGTTAATCTCAGGAACGAGCTCTGGAGCACCTTCCAGGCCGAAGGAACCGACACACAAAGGACCTACGATTTCTTTCTCGTAAGGGCGAGGGCGTACATTAATTTCGAGTGGGAGAATTTATCTTTATATGTAATGGGGCAGGGGGTAAAGGCTTTCAACCTCCCTGAAAACGCCGCTTTCGGCCCGGGTATGACTTATTACGATGCGAGCAATCAGAAGACGAGCCCGGGCAATTTTCAATTCGTAGAGGCGTATATTCATCTGAAAAATCTTAAAGGATTTTTTCTCAAGGGCGGCAGGATAGGTTTTAAGGACGGAGGCCAGGTGCTCTACAAGGATGCCCCAAAATTAAACTGGATTATCAACGAGAGGCTATCCGAAAGACTGATAGGGAACTGGGACTGGACGCTTATCGGAAGAAGGTTCGACGGGGGAAGCGCAGGGTACGAAAATAACAATTTCAACTTCAATGTCATGGGAGCCAAAGTGACTTTCGGAGGCTTCGATATCGACGACGGCTTGTGGAAAGACCTGGATACCGTTCTGGTTCTGGGCGGTGCTTTTACGCTGAAAAAGGACGTGCTCCTGCCGAACACCCAGTTTCAAATATTCAACTACTATTACTACGACGACAGGGCTCCCGCAAGAAACCTGGCCGACGGAAACCTCAATATAAATACCACGGGTATAAGCATGGCGGGGGCGTACCCGGCAGGCCCGGGCGAGCTCGACGCGATGCTCTGGTTCGCGTTTCAGCTAGGCGATTTCGGAGCCCGCGACCAGAGGGCTTTCGCTTTTATCGCCGAGGGCGGGTATCAGTTCACCGAAACCCCCTGGAGTCCGTGGATAAGGGCGGGACTCGCTTACGCGTCGGGGGACGGCAACCCCGGCGACTCCGATTCCGGCACGTTCTTTAACATGGTGCCTACCAACCACAAATGGTACGGGTATGCCGACACGGTCGCTTTCAGTAACCTTAGAGACGTCTATACACAGCTGGTCCTGAAACCCCACAACAGAGTCAACCTCGGCCTGGCGGGGCATCTCTTTTGGCTCGCGTCGGACGACGAAGTCTGGATAGGCGGCTCGGGGCCGTTTAACGATTCGGCCTTCGGTTACCAGTTCAGAAACCCGCGGGAAGGATACGACATCGAAAGTTTCCTGGGCTGCGAAATTGACGTCACACTTGTTTTCAAGGCACTCAATTATCTGGACCTCCAGATCGGTTACTCGCATTTCTTCGGAGGCAAGGGCGCCCGGGTGGTATACAACGGTGAGGACCAGCTCGACTGGTTCTATACCCAGGCTACGATTGCATTCGATCTTGGCAAGTAATGCCTCACGGATAAATAGGCAGGGATTGCTTTAAGGATTTGTGAACCCGTATCTCGTGTCTCGTCCACTACGCAAATGATTTCGTCTTTTATTTCCCGGGGAGGGGCGGAAGACTCGGCTATTTCACTCTCTTCGCCAGTGCGGTGGTAAGGCGCTTGTGGGCCTCCGACCTGTCCGTCTTGTCCAAATGAACATCGAGGATGTAGTAATTCCCGGTGTCCTTTATGGCCGCGGCGAGCGCCTCCTCGAGCTCGTCCTCGGTATGTACGTCGAAGCCGACGCCAGAGTTCAGAACCCCGGGTATACGGCTGTGGTTCCAGGGGTGTATGTCGTTGAATGTCCCGTCCAGCATGGGCCGCTCCGTTCCGTAAACTTCGTTGTTGAACACGACCACTATCGGGTTCTGACCGAACCTGGCTATCGTCGAAAGCTCCATGCCGGTCATCTGGAACGCGCCGTCGCCGACGAGAACGAGAGGGCGCAGGTCCGGTCTCGCCATCTGCACTCCCAGGCTTGCCGGCACGGCGAAACCGAGCGAGCAGTAATAAGCGGGGCACAAAAATTCCGTCTCCATTTGAATGACCATGTCCAGGGCCCCGAGCATGGCGTCGCCCGGGTCGGCTATTACGACCGTCTTACCGCCGAGATGGGAATTGAGTGTTTTGAACAGGTAGCTCACGCTGATTTTCTTTCCCTCCACGGGCTTCGGCCGCTTCAGCAAGGGAGGGTTCGGTATCTTCGTGCTTTTCCTTCGCTTTATGCTCCCTTTGGACAATCTGTCCAGGAAGTCGTCAAGGCTTATATCGCCGTATGAATGATGCCGGATGGAGACGGATTCGCTCGCGGCGCTGATCGAATGGCTCCTGTTTATATTCGCGGTATAAATCCCGAGGTTGATATCTGTCATAAATGCGCCGAGAAGTATCATGCAGTCGCTCGATTCCACATATTTCCGGACGGCTTCCCTGCCCATCGCCCCTTCGTAGACGCCCATGCACAGCGGATGGGTCTCGCTTATAACGGACTTCCCCAGGATCGTCGTAGCGAAAGGGATGTTCGTTTCCTCGAGCAGCCTCAAGAGTTTGTCCTGAAGGCCGAGCCTGTGTATCTCGACCCCCGCGATTATTACCGGTTTCTTCGATTTGTTTATGATTGCTACCGCTTCCCTTATGGCCTCTTCGAGGGTTTCGGCCTCGCTGTCGGCGGCCTCGGGCCGCCTGGCTCTATACGGTTTTACGTGGAGCGATACCACGTCGCGCGGGATCTCGATGTATACGGGCCTCTTGTACCTTACAGCGGAGTCGAGCACCCTGTCGATTTCGGGGGCGGCGGTCTCGGGGTCGTCGATGAGGACGGAATCCATGGTCAGCTCCCGGAAAACCTTGTACTGCGTGTCGAACTCCCTGACTTTATGATGGAGGAGAGGGTTCTTGGTGCGCTCCTTAAGGCCCGGTGCGCCGCTTATGACGACCACGGGTGATTTTTCGGCAAACGCCTGCGCCGTCGTATTCGCTACCTTGAGTCCGCCGACGCCGTACGTGATACAGACGACCCCGAGCCCCTTTACCCTCGCGTAGGCGTCGGCGGCAAACCCGGCGCCCTGCTCGTCGCTGGTGTTAATCAGCTCCAGCCTGCTTTTCTCGAGCTCCTTGAAGAAGCCGAGGGCATAGTCGCCCGGGACACCGAACACGTGACGGACGCCCAGCTCGTAGAGCCTGTTTATGAGATATTCGCCGACTTTTACCTGCTTTGGCACCTGCGCCCCCGTTATCGAATTTACTCCCGCTAAATTTAATGCCATATCGATCTAAATCAAAATACTTTTTTGCCGCCCCGCGCCGCGCCGCGAACGTGAAATTAAAAACACAGAATTCTTGAAAAGGACATATATTTACGGACAAATGAATTTCCGACAGGGTTTTCAAAACTAATTGAAGAAGGAGCGGACGGAGCGATGAGACTGAAGAGTATACCTTTGATTTTGGCCGGTTTATTGATACCTCTGCTGGCGGGGGCGGGGGCTGCATCGGCGGCGAACCCCGACAAGTGCGAGCCTGCCGGAGATTTCTTGATCCTCGAGAACCAGCAATACGCGCTCTGCGCAAATGCGACCTGTATCACTTTTAACCAGGTTGCGTACTGCGGGTGCGATCTGCTAAAAGGAGACAGCATTAGCCTTCCTTTCGACTTCGGCGACGGGGAGAATGTCTGCACGGTAAACCAGGACGGCAGGGGGAACGGCTACAGGGTCAGCACCTACAGCGTTCCGAAGAGGAGCGTGTTCCCTGAAGGCGACTACGCCCTCTACACATGCCCGGGAGAGCTCAACAAGGGCAAATACGGCGGCGTTGCGGCCGCGTCCGGATCTTACGCGCAGTGCGACGGCGGGCTCTGCTTTATAAGCACCAAAGGAAGGAATTTCCCCGGCCTGGATAAGCTCGGCAAGAAGGAGCTCGTATGCTCGTGCCCTATAACCACGAACTGCGAGGGGTCGGACGCCAACCCGGAAGGCCACCAGATTGGTGGTCCCTACGACGGCGCCGCCGGGTGCGACCCAAACGCGTGCCTCAAATGCGACGCGGCCCGATTGACGAATGCACAGTGCGAAACGTCGAACCCCGCAGGCTTTATCGGTATCCAAGAAGATGTTCCGGTCGGATCCGCTGCAGGGACCCCGGCCACCTTATCCTGTCTTCTACTGGACGGCGACGTGCCCCGGCTCAACAGCTGCTTCTGCTCCTGTGACGAGGTTAACGAGGACGGCGGCTGCGCCGAGTGGAGCGTACATGACGAGTCGCCCCTGGATGTCCGCTGCGATTTGTGAAGAGAGCGGATTTTCGGATGAATATTCGGAGCGTAAAGACGAAACAACATGGAGACGACTATGAAAATACTATTCGGTTTTTCGGCGGCGGCATTGATCCTGGCGTTCGTATTGATCGGACCGGTAACGGCTGCGGCTCAGGACATAACTTCGGAGAGTATAGTCGGGAAATGGAAGGACCCGGACGAGGGCGCGGTAGTGCAGATGGAGAATAAAGGCGGCTATTACGAAGGCGCTATTGTCGAAGATGCGCAGCATCCTGACGGAGTATCCACGAAAATTTTCAAAAATCTCGTGTACGACAGCGAGAAAGGAATTTGGAAAGGCCAGGTGTACTCGGTCAAAAAGAAAAAAGATTACGACGTCGAAATCAAGATGACCGACGATGCCTCATTCACGATGAAGGTAAAGGCCGGGATCGTTTCCAAGACCATCGTCTGGAGCAGGGTTCAGTAATACCGAGTTTGATGTCCCGTATTTATACTCGGCGTCCCGTATTGGTCTTCTACCCTATACTACACCCGCGGGCAGTGAACGCGTTCGCCTTTCCGGAATTCTGGCCCACACTTGCAGCATTCTGGTAGATATTATTTATCTCCGGATCAATGTAATATTTTTCGGGAGGCGGCAGCCGGGGCGGTTTAAATACATGCTAAGGAGAGGTGCGATGAAGATTTCGAAGTCTCTGATCATTGCGGTCGTTGTTAGTTTTTTCTATGCCGGCTCAGTTTTCGCGGATAATGTTCCATCCGGAACGATATCGATTGACGAGACGCAGTTCGGGCTGATAATCGGCGGGAGCGAGGGAAGCGGTATCCTTAACTACCAGGGCTCGGAATACCTTTTCAAAACGAGCGGAATCAAGGTGGGCGGGGTAGGCGTCGCCAAGATATCGGCGGCCGGAGAGGTTTATAATCTCTTTGACCTCGGCCAGTTCCCGGGTACTTACGTCGCCGGCGATTACGGTATCGCGCTCGGCGGCGGGGCGGGCGGAGTCGTGCTGAAAAACGAGAACGGCGTCCTCCTGAAGCTCCATTCCACTATGGAAGGAATCGATCTCAATATCGGCGTATCGGGCATAACGATTAAGCTCGAAGCCGCCGTGCCGCCAGCCGACGAGGATTAAGAAAATGGCCGCGGGATAATGCGCCTTCCCGCTCCGGGATTGCCCTGTACAAAAGGCGAGGCCGTCTTTTATCAATAGCGGGTTTTGCTCAGCGTTGCGGAGGGTGACTCGCCGTAAAGGCTCTTGTATTCCACCGAGAATCTGCCGAAGTGCCAGAAATGCCATCTCGAGGCAATGTCGGTCACGGTCGTTCTTTTAGGGTCCGCAGTTAGCAGGTCTCTCCGGACTCTTGCATATCTCACCAGACGGAGATATTTGATCGGGCTTATGCCGTAGTATTCCTGAAAGGCATAGTATAGTGTCCGCATCTTTACGCCGAGCGCCGAGCAGAGGTCGAGCAGGTGCAGGGGTCTGTAGGAATTGGCTTTGAGGAAATCGATGGAGCGCTTGATGATAAACTCGTGAGATTTTGCACCTCTCCCGTTACGGACCATCAGCGCGTCGAGCGTTCGATTGAGAACGGCAAGCTGGGTTTCCAGGAGCGAATGCTCGATGCCTTTTCTGATGTCGCCGTTCTCGAATAACGAGGCATTTCCTTCCGCTAGCCTCGCGATCTCCCTGACCGTAGCGCGAAAACCATCGATCGACAGCAGGTCCCCGCAGGTAAGGCACGACGATGCGCCGGTACTCGTTTTCAGATTTCCCTCTATAGGGTCGAGGATGCATTCTTCAAAGTAAGAAGGGCTTATGGTTACATAAGACCACATGCACGGTCCGTCGTTGAATGCGAAGTGCTCCGTATTGTTCCCGTATACGAGGAATTTACTATTATCCATCTGGTGTCCATTACATTTCGTCGGAGTTTCCTTATCGATCTTGTAAAGGAGCCCGTATCTTTCCCTGTCGCTGGTGGCGTTCGATATGCAGCCCGATCCGTAGCTCCCGATCTGGAGATTGATGTTGTCGAAGGAAAGGCTTATCAGGCTCGAAGGTGATTGTGTAGGGCGGACCTGAATAAGCTCGGTGTCGGCATGTTTTATGAACTGCGCCAACTCCTCGAGCTCAGCGGTCTCGATTCTGTTCAGACAACCTGCATCAGGCACCGGCGCATCCCCATTGTTTGCATTTTGTTAATTGCAATATTCGGATAGACGGTAAGTTATCACGAAAGTATAATCGAAATCGTGGGTGTCCGGCAATAAGGATAGGTATGGATTTTCCTGGGGGTATCGCCGGTGGCTGAGGAGTAATAAAAGGAGGCATTAGAAAGACAAAGGGAGGTATGACATGAATAAATCGTTAACCCTCATTTTGGCAGTGTTGTTTATGATCCTGACTTTCACCGCGCCGGATATGGCGAAGGCCGAAGAGCTCGGCAAGGAAGAAGCATTGGCCATCGCGACAGATGCTTACATTTACGGCTATTCGCTGATTACGACCGAAGTCACGCGGGTTCAGATGTCTAACGTGGACAAGGTCGAGGAGCTCCAAGCTCCGATGGGACAGTTTGTGAACGTCAAGCGCGATCCGCCTGCCGATTACCGCGGCGTCTCGGCTCCGAACGCCGACACGCTGTACTCGCTCGCCTGGGTCGATCTCGGCGAGGAGCCCCAGGTCTTTTCACATCCGGATATGGGCAAGCGCTTTTACCTGTTCCCGATGTATAGCCTGTGGATGCCGGTGATCACATCGGAAGGGAGCCGCACCGCAGGGGAAGGAGCCGCTACATATCTGCTGACCGGCCCAGGATGGGAAGGCGAAGTGCTCCAAGGCATGAAACAGATTGAATCGCCGACGCGCTATGTCGTAATACTTGGCAGGACATATGCCGATGGAACGGAGGCCGACTATGAAAAGGTCAATGCGCTCCAGGCGCAGTATAAAATCGTGCCTCTCTCGGCCTACGGCAAGCCGTATACGTATACGGCGCCGCCTGTGAACCCAAACCCGGGTTTCTCCATGACGGACAAGCCGCAAACTGTAATCCTCGACATGGGTACGAAGGGCTACTTCGATATGATGACGGATCTTATGTGCAAAACTGCCCCGCCCGCCAAGGAAGATGCACCTATACTGGCGGAGATGGCCAAGATCGGTATAGAGCCATGCAAGCCGTTCGACATGAGCGCTCTCGATCCGGTAGTCCAGGAGGCGTTGAAAGACCTCCCGCAGACCGCGCTCAAGAAAATAGAGGCTGGCCACGCGAGTCTCGGCACCATGGTTAACGGCTGGCAGATCACCAAGGGGCTCGGCGAGTACGGTACCAATTACATGAAGCGCGCTGTGGTGGCCGCATTCGGCTGGCCGGCTAACCTTGAGAAGGACGCCGTCTATCCCTATGTGCAGGCGGACAGCACAGGTGCAACGCTAACGGGGGCCAACAAATACACACTTCCGTTCCCCAAGGGGCAGACGCCTCCTGTCAACGGTTTCTGGTCTATTACAATGTACGAGATCGATAACGGCTGGTGGTTCGTGCCGAATGCACTAAACAAGTTTACCGTGAGCCCCCGGAACGATCTGAAGTATAACGACGACGGCTCGCTCACACTGTATTTTCAGAACGAGTCGCCCGGCGCGGACAAGGAAGCCAACTGGCTGCCCGCTCCGAAGGGCGATTTCATAGCGATGCTGCGGATGTACTGGCCGAAGGAGAACGCTCCCTCGATCCTTGACGGGACCTGGACGCCGCCGTCCGTGGAGAAAGTGAATTAGTCGCTTTTGGGTTAGGTGCAGGTGCGGCGGCACAGGGCTGAAAATGACAGATTAAACAAAGAATTATAAGGAGAGCATTGAAAAACTGTGGTTCTTTGTTATTAGAGCGTGGTCTAGGTGCGGGGTGGCAATAACTGCTCTATGTCTTGATTTTTGTTATTGCAAAAGTCAGAGAATCAACAATCCGGAGGATATAATG
>JADLGH010000046.1 GCA_020849425.1 Candidatus Dadabacteria bacterium | reverse complement strand
GAGCGAATGGGACCTTATGGACGCGATAAGGGGCCTCTCGCCGAGAAAGGAGATTATCTGGGTCGAGGGGAACCACGACGAGGGATTCGGCGACGTCATTTCGTCCACTCTCGGCATAAGGGCGGAGAAGGAGTACGAGTGGACGGAGCGGGGAAAAAGATTCCTCGCGCTCCACGGTCACCAGTTCGACCCTTATACCACGAGCGGGAGCTACGCGGCTTCGTGCGCGGGGCTCGTCTACGGCATGCTGAGGAGGATCGACAACCTCGCCTGCACGGATCTCTTTCACAGGCTGTGCTTCGAGAGCCGTTCGTGGAAGCGCTCGTCCGGGATGGTGAAGGAATCGGCCCTCGGGTACGCGCGCCAAAGGGGCGCGGACGTCATGTTCTGCGGCCATACTCACAGGGCGGAGAGGGACATGCGAAACGGGGTCGAGTACGTGAACACGGGGTGCTGGAGCGACCTCTACTGCCATTACGCCGTCGTGGGCGAGAACGGCGCACTGCTCAAGGAATTCGTCCCCGAAAGCGGCGTGCCCGGAAGCCGGGTTGGATTAACGATCAACAGGGCCAACGTCACATAACGCGTTTTTCCAGGTATTCCCTGAGCGCAGCCGCGCTGTTGTACTCCTCTTCTTTCGAGCCGTAGACGAATGTGACGTTCTTTCCCTCGATCGCATTTCGGAGTTCCGCCACGGCGGCCTCCTCGCCGTCGAGCTCTTCGAAGTACCGTTTTTTGAATTCCGGCCATTTCTCGTGGTCGTGCCCGTACCACTTCCTGAGCCCGTTCGACGGGGCGACGTCTTTCAGCCAGAGGTCGAGCTCCGCATCCTCTTTCGATATTCCCCTCGGCCAGAGTCTTTCCACGAATATCCGGAGGCCGTCTTCCGGTCCGGGTTTCTCGTAGGCGCGTTTCAGTTTTATGGTCATGATATGGATAAATTTAACATAAACGGCGGCGGACCCGGCAAGCAGGCGGCGACGGGCGGATTTTTCCGGCGGTTTACGGGGGTATGCCCCCGGCGTAAACGCGAAGCCTCAGTCCTCGATCAGGACGTAGAGGTCCTCGCCTTCTATCTTTACGGGGTAGGTATCGACGGGGTCGGTCGCCGGGAGGCAGAGGGCCTCGCCGGTCTCGACGTCGAATTCGGCGCCGTGGTAGATGCAGGTTATCTTCTTCCCCTCGAGTATGCCGTCGGACAGTGGATAGGCCTGGTGCGTGCACTCGTCCCTGAACGCGAAGAACTGCCCGCCGACGTTGCAGACGGCGACCATTTCGCTGCCCACGGGGAAGGACCTTACCTCTCCCGCCGGGATTTCGGACGTCTTCGCTATCTTTTCGAATTCGGACACTCTTTCAGGCTCCGTCTGTGAATGTGATCGAATGATTCCGGCTCAGTCTTTTTCGGCAAGCCGTCTCTGTGCGAACCAGTCGTCGAGGAGATTCTCGCAGTACTCTCTTATTTCCCTTACGTGCATGCTCTCGATGGTGCCGCTCGTAAACGCGCTCAATATGACGTCGCGCGCGGTTTCGTTCGGTATGCCCCGGGAGCGTAGGTAGAAGATCGCGTTCTCGTCCATCTGTCCGATGGTCGCGCCGTGCGTGCACTTTACGTCGTCGGCATAGATTTCGAGCTGGGGCTTGGTATCTATCTGGGCGTTGTCCGAGAGGAGGAGGTTCCTGTTCGTCTGCTTGGCGTCCGTTTTCTGTGCGTCCTTGTGCACAATGATCCGGCCGTGGAACACCCCCCTCGATCTTCCGTCGAGAACGCCGTTATAGAACTGCCTGCTGTCGCAGTGAGGGCTCTTGTGCTCGACCTTCATGTAGTTGTCGATGTGCTGGCGGCCCGTGGACATGTAAAGTCCGTTGATGAGCGAGTCGCACCCTTCGCCGCCGAGGACGGGATGGATGTTATTCCTGACGAGCGCGCCCCCCAGAAGGACGGAGTGCGATCTTATATTGGAGCTTCTCTTCTGCTCGGCCCTTAGCGTCGAGATGTTAAAAGCCTTTTTGCTCTCCCTTTCGATGAGGTAATGTCCGACCGAGCTGTTTTCGCCGGCGACGAGCTCCGTTACGACGTTGGAGAAGTAAACGCTTTCGTCGAGGGATACGTACTGCTCGACGACCTCGGCGCTTGCGTTATCTTCTACTACTATCAGGTTCCTCGGGCTTTCTATCGTAGGCCTGGTCCTGCTGGTCGTAACGAAGAGTATGTGTACGGGCTTCTCGAGCCTGACGCCACTGGGGACGTAAACGAAGCCGCCGTCTTCCATGAAGGCGGCGTTCAGCGCCGTGAACGCCTCGTCCGTAAAATCGGCGTAGGCCGAGAGATGCTCCTTTACGAGCCCTTCGTCGGATTCGAAGGCGCGTGCGAGGTTCTCCACCCTGACCCCGCCGGGCAGCGTGCCCGTCTTGGACAGCTCCTCGGAATACGCTCCGTCGACGAATACGAGATCTATCGTTTCGAGCCCCGGGAATTCGTAGGGCTTCAGCGCCCGGGGCGAAAGCTTTTCGCGCCCGTTGCGGATTAGACTGAACGGCGTCCTGGCTATGGGCGCTACGTTCGTGAAGCGCCAGTCTTCGTTGGCGGCGGTAGGGAAGCCGAGCTCTGAGAACCGGGAGATCCCCTGTTCGCGTATGGCTTCGAGCCACGCAAGCCCCTTGCCCGTCGCATTCTTTTTGAATTCCTCGTACCCTTCCCGGTAGCCGCCGCCGTTTGTGCTTAAAGTGATGTCCATGAAAGTGCCTTCTCCCTAGTTATTGACGGCCTGCCGGGACTCTTCCTCGACCCAGCCGTAGCCCCTGTCTTCGAGCTCGATGGCAAGCTCCTTCCCGCCCGATTTGACTATGCGGCCGCCCACGAGAACATGGACGAAGTCGGGCACGATGTAATTGAGGAGCCTCTGGTAGTGCGTTATGACGAGGAACGATCTCTCGGGGCTTCTGAGCGCGTTGACGCCGTCGGAGACGATCTTGAGGGCGTCTATGTCGAGCCCCGAGTCCGTCTCGTCGAGTATGGCGAGCCTGGGTTCGAGAACCTGCATCTGGAATATTTCGTTTCTCTTCTTTTCGCCGCCGGAGAATCCCTCGTTAACCGAGCGCCTGAGAAGGCTGTCGGGCATGCCCATCTTGTCCATCTTTTCCTTGGCGAGCTTTCCGAATTCTACGTGCTTGAGCGGCTCTTCGCCCCTGTATTTGCGTATCGAATTCAGCGCCTCGCGGAGGAGGTACGTGTTCGCGACCCCCGGGATTTCGACGGGGTACTGGAACGCGAGGAAAATCCCCTCTCCGGCCCTTTCTTCGGGGGCGAGCTCGAGGAGGTCCTTGCCCTCGAACAGTATCTCGCCCTCGGTGACCTCGTAGGACTCCCGTCCCGCCAGCACCTGGGCGAGGGTGCTTTTACCGGAGCCGTTCGGGCCCATGATGGAGTGCACTTCACCGGTGTTTATCGTCAGATCGAGACCCTTGAGTATTTCCTGGTCTCCCACTTTCACATGCAGATTCTTTATTTCCAGCATGTCTTTCTCCTTAGCTGTTCTTTACGAAAGTATTTTTGAATAAGAGTAAGCCGCCCTTACCCGACGCTGCCCTCGAGGCTTATGCTCAGGAGCTTTTCGGCCTCCACCGCGAACTCGAACGGGAGCTCCCTGAAGACCTCCTTGCAGAAGCCGTTTACTATCAGCGAGACCGCGTCCTCAGCCGAGAGGCCCCGCTGCTGGCAGTAGAATATCTGGTCCTCGCCTATCTTGGAAGTAGACGCCTCGTGCTCCATCTGCGCCGTGGAATTCTTCACTTCTATGTAAGGGAACGTGTGCGCTCCGCACTTGTCCCCGATGAGCATCGAGTCGCACTGTGTGTAATTACGCGCGCCCGAAGCGTCCTTGCCGATGTTGACGAGCCCCCTGTACGTATTCTGGCCGTGACCGGCGGATATTCCCTTGGATATTATCGTGCTCCTGGTGTTTTTGCCGAGGTGCACCATTTTGGTCCCGGTGTCGGCCTGCTGGCGCCTGTTCGTAAGCGCGACGGAGTAGAACTCGCCCACGGAGTTGTCGCCCTCCAGTATGCAGCTCGGGTACTTCCAGGTTATTGCCGAGCCGGTTTCGACCTGTGTCCACGAAATGTGGGACCCGCGCCCGACGCAGCGCCCCCTCTTTGTGACGAAGTTGTAAATCCCGCCTTCGCCCTCTGCGTTGCCGGGGTACCAGTTCTGTATGGTGGAGTATTTTATGGTCGCGTCCTCGTGGGCTATGAGCTCGACTACAGCGGCGTGTAACTGGTTCTCGTCCCTCTTGGGGGCCGTGCACCCTTCGAGGTAGCTGACGTAGCTCCCGGCCTCGGCTATGATTAGCGTCCTTTCAAACTGGCCCGTGTTCTCGGCGTTGATCCTGAAGTACGTCGAAAGCTCCATCGGGCAGCGGACGCCCCTGGGTACGTAGACGAACGAGCCGTCCGTGAATACCGCCGAATTGAGCGCGGCGTAGAAGTTGTCGTTCCTCGGCACTACGAAGCCGAGGTATTTCTTTACGAGCTCGGGATGCTCCCTTACCGCCTCGGAAATGGGGCAGAAAATGACGCCGGCCTCGGCGAGCTTTTCCTTGAACGTCGTTATGACGGATACGCTGTCGAAAACGGCGTCCACGGCCACGCCGGCCAGCATTTTCTGTTCGTCGAGAGGGATGCCGAGCTTGTCGTAGGCGGCCTTTATTTCAGGGTCTATCTCGTCGAGGCTCTTCGGGCCCTCCTTTTTCTTGGGAGCCGCATAGTAGCTTATGCCCTGATAGTCGATGGGAGAAAATTTAACGTGCGCCCAGCGCGGCTCCTTCATGGTGAGCCAGTGCCTGTAGGCCTCGAGCCTCCATTCCAGAAGCCATTCGGGCTCTTCCTTCTTGTTCGAAATCAGGCGTATAGTGTCTTCGTTGAGCCCTTTGGGCGCTATTTCCTGCTCGACGTCCGTGAAGAATCCGTACTTGTACTCCTGTTCCGCAAGCTTTTCAAGGTCAATGCTCATAAAATCACTCCCCTAGTTAATTTTTGCCGTCCCTGCGCCCTTGAGGATATCTTCGAGCGTGGTTTCCTCAAGGAGCTTAATCATCGATAACTGTACCCTGTCCCAAACCGGTAGCTGCGGGCACGATTCGTAGAGGCGGCATACAGAATCTTTTTCCATGCAGTCAACCATTCTTATCTCGCCCTCTATAGCCTCGTATATATCCCTGAGGCTGATTTCGCTGGGGGACTTGCGGAGGGTGTAGCCGCCGTCTGGGCCCACGCTCGATCTTACGAGCCCCTTCTTTACCAGCCTCCGCATGATCTTGGCGAGGTAGTTAAGAGGTATGTACTGCCTCTCCGAAATCTCACGCATGCTGTGCTTCGTCACCGGCGCATGCCCTATGAAGGTCAAAGACCTGACTGCATAATCGAGGCTTTTCGTAACCTGCATTTCCTATCTCGTAATATGGACATCCTGTATCCGGGATATGCTGATTATTACATGGTAAAAACTACCAGCTGACAGTTTATGTGTCAACTGAACCCAGCCCGTATACACTCGTTTAATATAACGGAAGCTCGGTTTTATTAAAGGCGGGAGGCGTCCCGGGCCGTAAAAAACGTTGACCCGGCCGCAATTTAGGGTAAGATAAATAAGTTTAATATACGCTCTAAATTCGAATTTACGAGACCGGATTTTTTGATTTTTAAGCAGACTCTTTACAAAGTGAAGTGCCTGAAATGCCGGTTCTCCGCTTGAAACAAAAATCAATTTCCAGGAGGGAGAAACCATGCCGTTCGAATTACCTAAACTTCCATATGCATACGATGCACTTGAGCCTCACATAGACGCGAGGACAATGGATATCCATTACAACAAGCATCATCAGACCTACGTGAACAACCTGAACACCGCAATCGAGAAGCACCCCGAGCTCGGCGGAAAAAGCGTCGAAGAGCTCGTCGCCGATCTGGGCGCGGTGCCCGAGGACATAAGGACCGCGGTCAGGAACAACGGCGGCGGACATTTGAACCACAGCCTTTTCTGGCGGATAATGGCCCCCAATGCGGGCGGGAGCCCCTCGGGCGATCTCGCGGCGGACATAGACAAGGCGTTCGGAAGCCTCGACGCTTTTAAGGCTGAGTTCGCCAAGGCCGCGGCCGGAAGATTCGGGAGCGGATGGGCGTGGCTCGTGGTGGGCAAGGACGGAAACCTCGCCATCACCTCGACGCCTAACCAGGACAACCCGATTTCCGAAGGGCTTAAGCCTGTGCTCGGGCTCGACGTGTGGGAGCACGCCTATTATCTCAATTATCAGAACAGGCGCCCCGATTACGTCGCCGCCTGGTGGAACGTAGTAAACTGGGAGCAGGCGGCTTCCAACTACGCTTCGTCGAAATAGGTTGAATTAATTTTTGGAATTTGATAGAATTGGCGGTAACCGGAAGACCGTACAATTTTTGTCAGCCGGGGCGGATAGTGGGGGGAGTTTGCGGTCCCGGCAGAATTAGTATGTCATATCAGGCAGTTAACGGAAAAGAATTGTATAATTATGAGGCTCTGCTCGACTTGTTTTGTTTTTCAGGGGGTAGTT
>JADLGH010000045.1 GCA_020849425.1 Candidatus Dadabacteria bacterium | reverse complement strand
TTCCGTCCCGACCATGCCGCTCTGCGAATAGAGCTCGCTTATCGCCTCCTGGCTCTTCTTGACGTTCGAAAGGTCGATTATGCGCCCTTCCTTGACGGTTATGACCTCGAGTATCTTGTCGCTCTTTATATCGTCGTTCCCGACTATCCTGAGGTCGGCGACTACGGGTTTCTCCTTGACGACGAATATAAGCTCGACGCCTCCCGGGACGTCCTCGGTTTCGGCCGACACGTCCTCGAAAGACCCCATGTTGTATATCTTCTTTATATCCTCTCTCACGGCGGCGGCGGACAACGTCTCGCCGACCCTGGAGGTTATGTTGAGGGCTATCGCTTCGCTCGCGATCCTCTTGTTGCCTTCTATGTTCACCGCGACGATAGTACGGGCGACGGCCGCTTCGGCTTCGGCCCCGGCCCCGCCCTCCGCATCAGTATCACCGGCATCCGGCGCCGCGGGCGCAGGCGCAGCATCGCCCGTCGCCGGCGCGTCCTGGGACATTACGGGCCTTACCTGCACGCTTAAAAGGAGCGCTAATACGACGGCCACAAGGGCGGCTCCGTTCATGAAGGGGCTAATTCGCATCGACGATTTTTCCATCGGAAAGCCTTATTCTCCTCTGTAGCCGCTTGGCGATATCCATATTATGAGTGACCATCACGGACGATATCCCGTATTCGTCGTTTAACATGAGGAACAAGTCGAGTATGGAGGCGCCGGTGTCGAGATCGAGGTTGCCCGTCGGCTCGTCGGCCAGAATGACCCTCGGCTTGAGCACGACGGCCCGCGCGATGGCGACCCTCTGCTGCTCGCCCCCCGAGAGCTCACCGGGCCTGTGTTCGAGCCTGTGTTCGAGCCCCACCCTCTTTAAAACCTGAAGTGCCATATCCTTCGCCTGCTCCATAGCTATGCCGTTTATCAGGCACGGCATCATGACGTTTTCAAGGGCGCTGAATTCGGGGAGAAGGTAATGGAACTGAAACACGAACCCAATCTCCCTGTTCCTGAAAGCCGCAAGCTCCGTCTCGTTCTGCCGGAAGACGTCCGTCTCGCCGTAGCGCACCTGCCCGTCCGAGGGGCGCTCCAGCGTTCCGAGTATATGAAGGAGCGTGCTTTTTCCCGAACCCGAGACACCGACTATCGCGAGCGTCTCACCGCCGGGGATGTCCATATCGATTCCTTTCAGAGCTTCTACCTTGCCGCCTTTTGTCTCAAACACCTTCCACAAGTCTCGTACTCGAATGTCCATTCCTTACTCATACCTCAGTGCCTCAATCGGATCTTTTCGAGACGCTTGAAATGACGGATAGAGTGTCGCTATAAAACATATCAATATGCTGCAAATCGCAACTGTAAGAAAATAAAACGGTTCAATTTTAACTGGAAACTCCGAAATAGGATAGACATTATTGTCAAACGGAATCAGTTTTCTTATCGTCTCGCTCGTTTTGAGCATGTAGCAGATGCCGTATCCGGACAGGCTGCCGAGGATTGTGCCTATCACCCCTATTATCATGCCGTCTATGACGAATATTTTCAGTATGCCCTCCCGGGTCGCCCCCATCGCCCTCAGTATGGCGATGTCGCGCCCCTTTTCCATGACCACCATCGTAAGGGCGCTCACGATATCGAGCGCGGCGACGAGGATTATGAGACCGAGGAATATGGCTATGGCTATCCTTTCGAGCCTTAGCGCCTTGAAGAGGCTCTTGTTGACCTCTTCCCAGTTCCGGGCGTAATAAGGAAACCCGAGAGACGATGCAAGCTCGCTGCCTATCGTCCTGGCGGCGTAAATGTTATCGACCTTCACCTCGACGCCCGAGGCCTGCCCGGCCATGTCGAAGAAATCCATCGCGTCCTTAAGGCCGACGTAGGATATCGAGGAGTCGTACTCTATCATACCGTAATCGAATATGCCTATGACCTCGAATTTCTTGACCTTCGCCGTCGCCCCGAAGGGGCCCATTTTGCCGAAAGGCGAGACGAGGCTCACCTCGTCGCCCTCGACTACGCCGAGATTGGCGGCGAGCTCCTTCCCGATGAGGATAGCGGGCCTCCCCGATTCGGTTTCCACGCTTAACTTGCCGAGGAGCTCCTTCCCTATCCTGGCCGCCTGCTCGTCGGGAATCTTTTCCTTCTTGCCCTCGGTGTCGAGTATCCCGCGCCCGATGGCCTGCTCGATATTCGTAACGCTCCCCGCGGTCTTCGGATCGATGCCTCGGACGACGGTGCCCGACACGTTCCTCTCGCTGGCGAGCATCCCCTGCCCGTATATGAACGGGCTCGCCCCTTCGACGCCCGGAAACGCGAGCGCGTCCTTTTCTATCTTTTCGTAATCCTGCATCGGGCCTTCGTAGCTGAGGACGACGACGTGAGAGCTGACGCCGAGTATCTTGTCGCGGAGCTCCTCCTCGAACCCCCCCATGACGGAGAGGACGACGTTCAGCGCCATGACGCCTATGATCACGCCGAGGACGGATATGATCCCTATGATGGATGTGAACTTCTGCTTACGCCTTGAGCTGATGTATCTCAGTCCTATGAAGAATTCGTAGCTCATTCGGGTTTCAGGTGGGGGAAGAAAATGACTTCCCTTATGGAAGGAGAATCGGTGAAGAGCATGACGAGCCTGTCGATGCCGATGCCTTCACCGGCCGTCGGCGGCATGCCGTGCTCAAGGGCCGTAACGTAATCCTCGTCCATCTCGTGCACCTCTTCCTCCCCCTTCGATTTAAGCTCGAGCTGCCCCTCGAACCTCTCCTTCTGGTCTATCGGGTCGTTGAGCTCCGAAAAGGCGTTCGCGATCTCCCTTCCCGTTATGTAAAGCTCGAACCTGTCGGTAAGCTCGGGATCGGCCTCGCTCTTCCGCGCGAGCGGAGACACGTCGAGCGGAAAGCCGTAGACGAATGTCGGGTTTACGAGGCTCTGCTCGTAGAGAGCCTCGAATATCTCGACGATGGCCTTCCCCCTTATGCCCTTGGGGTCTATACCCATGGAGCGGGCCTTCTCGAAGAGCTTCGCGTTGTCCGAGACAGTATCCTTCCCGAGCTTCTCTTCGAGGGCTTCCGTAATGTTCATCCTCTTCCACGGCCGGGACATATCGACCGTATCTTCGCCGTATTTGAAGACGAGCGAGCCCTTGAGCTCCATGGCCAGGGAGCATATGAGCTCCTCCGTGAGGTCCATGAGGTCCTCGAACGTCGCGTAGGCCTGGTAGAACTCGACCATCGTGAATTCGGGGTTATGCTGCGTCGAGACGCCCTCGTTCCTGAACGTGCGCCCTCTCTCGTACACCCTCTCTATACCGCCCACGACGAGCCGCTTCAAATAAAGCTCGGGGGCTATTCTCAGATAAAGGTCCATGTCGAGGGCGTTGTGGTGCGTCCTGAACGGGCGCGCCGCCGCGCCGCCCGCGACGGGGTGGAGTATCGGGGTCTCGACCTCGACGAAATCCCTCTCGTCGAGGAATCTCCGTATAAAGCTTATTATTTTGCTCCTGGTAAGGAATATGTTCTTTACGTCGGCGTTGGATATGAGGTCGAGATACCTCTGCCTGTATCTCATCTCGACGTCCTTGAGGCCGTGCCACTTTTCGGGAAGCGGGTGAAGAGTCTTCGTAAGGAACGTGAACCCGCCGACGTTGACCGTGAGCTCCCCCGTCTTCGTCTTGAAGAGCCGGCCTTTTATGCCTATAAAATCCCCGAGATCGACGTACTTCCTGAAGAGCTTGAGCTCGTCCGGGCCGACGACGTCCGCCTTCATGTACCCCTGAATACGCCCCGACCTGTCCGCAATGTGAAAGAAGAGGCTCTTTCCGAAGTCTCTCAAGGCGACTACCCGCCCCGCGAGTGTGAAGACGTCCTCGAGCTTCTCGAAATCCTCGGTGGGCGCGGCGCCGTACTCGGCGAGAAGCCCCCCGGCAAGGTGCCCGGGCTTGTATCCGTTGGCGTATGGATTTATTCCCAGGGCTCTAAGTTCGCTGAGCTTTTCTTTTCTCTGCCCGTACTGTTCGTTTTCCATGGTCGAATCAATGCTTCTACCCCTAAGGGCGGCGCCGTCAACGCGCCCTCGTCCCCGGAAGCTTCTGTATTTTAACCGTAAATTGAAGATTAATCCTTCTTGGCGTCCAGAATAATATACGTGGCTATGGACTTGGCAACAAGTACATTTTCGTTATAGATATCGATGTCTACGGGCACTATCCTGCCCTCGCGGAGAGCCTTAGCCCTGGCCTCGATGACGCCGCCGCTCACGGGGTTAAGGTAGTTTATCTTGAGCTCCACCGTCATGAGGCGCTTGTCCTCGAGGTCGAGCCCGTGAACGAGCGCTACCGCCGCCGCCGAATCGGCCAGCGTAGACAGCACCCCGCCGTGCGTGTACCCGTAGGGGTTGGTCAGGTTCTCGTGCGTATCCATGACGAGCCTCGCGTAGCCGGGCTTTACCTCCGCGATCTTTATCCCGAGATGCTCCCAGAACGGCACTCTTGGGAAATTCTTAATGTAAAAATCTTCGTCGGGCATCGAAAACCTCCGGATAAAAGATGATATAGATTACCGGTGAAATACGGGATTGAAACCTTATGCGTTCCCGGGGGCCTTTCGCGAGTCCTTCCCGTAGAGCGCGAAGACGAGGAACCCGGCGGTACACACGGCCCCGGCGATGGCGAACATGGCGCGGAATCCTTCGAGCTCGGCGGCGACGCCGTACGCGAACACCCCGAGCATCCCGCCGAACGTGAAGGCGACGCTGCATATGGAAACCGCCTTGCCGCGGTCTTCGTCCGGCGTAAGGTCTATGACGAGGGCGTATATCGCCGGGTAGAAAAGCCCGTGTCCCGCGCCGAAGAATATGCCCGCGATGACGAGCGTAAGGGAATCCGTCACCAGCCCGAGCCCCGCGATGCTCGCCGAGAACACGAACAACGCCGGAATCGATACGAGCTTCTTTCCGTATTTGTCCGGTAGCCACCCGAAAAAGATCCTCACTGCGAGGATGACGACCGTATAGGTTATGAAGAAGAGCTCGAACGCGCCTATCCCTATCCTGCCCGAGAATATCGCGACGAACGTGATAACCGGCACGAACCCCGTCCCGGCGACGACGAGGGCGAACGCCGCCGCCATTACCCCCCTTCTCCTGAGCGCGCCCACGAACGAGCCGCGCATGCTTTCGCTGTCCCTGGGGACGTGCGGCTCCCTTATCCAGACGGCGGCCAGGAGGGCCGGTATCCCCAGGAGGGAGCAGAGTATAAAGAAATCGTCGAAGCCCCAGGCGTCCACTATCAGCTTCCCGATGTACGGTGCGAGCGCAAAATTCATGACGCTGAACATACCGAATATGCCTATGGCCCGGCTCCTTTTTCCAGGCGAGGACACGTCCGCGATGAGAGTGCCCGCCGCGACGAAGCTCAGGGAAAGCGCCGCGCCGTGGAGGACCCGGAGCAGGGGAAAGAGGAAGCTTATCGTATGCATGTACGCAAACGGTATCGTCGCCAGCGATATGAGGATGCCGCCTGCGACGAGGAACCATTTCCTCCCCCATTTGTCGATGAGTATCCCGACGGACGGCGTCGTCAGGATCGTCGCCATGGACGCAGCGCCCATTATAAAGCCTATGACGGACTCGCTCCCGCCGAGCTCCTCTATCCTGAGCGGCAGGAGGATGAAGGCGTGGTAGTTGAAAAAGAATATGAATATAAAGAGTGTTACGAGGTTAAAATCCCTGTTGAAAAGGGGCCTGTCTCTGGGGATCGAATCGTTCATCTCGCGTCCGGCGGGATAAGCTTATACAACAAAAATTAATAATAAAAATCGCCGGCCCGCAGGTTATACTTTGTGTGAGGATGAAAACACGGGGCGTGCGGCTCCGAGAGCGGCGGACAATGTTCAAGAACTTCCTGATTCTCATTCTCGCGGTGCTTCTCGGAATTTCGAGCTATCTCCTCTACGCCAACAAGAACATCACGATAGACCTCGGGCGTGACGGAGCGCCCGTAACGGAGCGCATAGTAGTGAGGGAAACTGCACCGCCCGAGAGGCAGCGGCCCGCTCCGGGAGCGGAGAGCGGGAAGCTTCCCGAAAAGGGAGGGAGCGTCGTAAGCGGCGGGGACGAGACCATAGAGATCCCCTCGGACGAGCCCGAGGTGCACATGGAGCCGACCGTCGGGCTCAACATAGGCGACGAGCAGAAGATAGTCTCGAACTATAAAATTATCGGCCCGAGGAAGTTCGCCCTTTTAACCGAGAAGGACGAGACAATGGTCGAGATCGACCTCGACACCGGGCTCGTCGAAGTAAATCCCAAATACAAGCTCGACCAGGCGACTACCGAATTCTGGAAATCAGTGGGAAGGAAATACCCCGAAGTGTGCTTCGTGGGGGAGGAATAACCGCCCGGACATCACCCGCTGTAAACCACCTTCCCCCCGACTATCGTATAAAGCACCCTGCCCTTTAAATCCCAGCCGTCGAACGGGGTGTTCTTACTCTTCGAGCGGAACTTCGTCCTGTCTATCTTCACGGGCGCTTCGGCGTCGAATATGACGACGTCGCCGGGGGCCCCGGCTTCGAGTGTCCCCCTTCCGAGGTTGAGTATCCCGGAAGGTATCGAGGTCATCTTCTCTATCATCTCCTGAAGCGTGAGTATGCCGTCCTCGACGAGCTTCAAGGAAAGCGGGAGCGACGTTTCGAGGCCCACTATCCCGAACGGCGCGAGGTCGAACTCGACCTTCTTCTCGTCCTCGCTGTGGGGCGCGTGGTCCGTAGCTATGGCGTCTATGGTGCCGTCCTTGAGCCCTTCGACCAGGGCGGCCCTGTCGGCCTCTCTCCTGAGAGGCGGGTTCATCTTGGCGTTGGTGTCGTACTCGGCGACTGCCCTGTCGGTCAGCGTGAAGTGATGCGGCGCGGCCTCGGCCGTAATCCTGACCCCCCTCTTCTTAGCGGCCCTGATGAGCCTCACCGCCCCCGCCGTCGAAACGTGGCATATGTGAAGGTGCGTCCCGGTAAGCTCGGCCAGCGTTATGTCGCGGGAGACCATGACGTCCTCCGAAGCAGACGGTATTCCGCCCAGCCCGAGGAGCGTCGAATTATCCCCCTCGTTCATCACCCCGTGGCCCGAGAGGTTCTTGTCCTCGGCGTGTGTGAGCACGGGTATCCCGAACGCCTTTACGTACTCCATCGCGTGCCGCATGACCTTGGAGTTCATGACGGGCATCCCGTCGTCGGATATGCCGACGCAGCCGGCCTCGTACATCTCGCCTATCTGGGCCAGGGTCTCGCCCTTCTCGCCCTTCGTTATCGCCCCTATGGGGAAGACGTTCACGATGCCCTCGGTCCTCGCCTTCAGCATGATGTATTCCGTGACCGAGGCGTTGTCGTTGACCGGGTTCGTGTTCGGCATGCAGACTATGGACGTGAATCCCCCGGCGGCCGCGGATTCGCAGCCGGTCTTTATAGTCTCCTTATACTCGAACCCCGGCTCGCGGAGATGGACGTGTATATCGACAAGCCCCGGGGCGACTATCTCTCCTTTCGCGTCTATAACCTCGACGCCCGGCTCGCCTTCGATTTTCTTCGTATCGGCCGGGTGGGACTTGATCTTCCCGTCCTCGATGTAAACGTTGCCCTTTTTGTCTTTGCCGGACGCCGGGTCTATCACGCGCCCGCCCTTTATCAATAATTTCACGAAGTCCTCCTTGCGGAAGCGACGAGGTAAAACATCGCCATTCTCACTGCTATGCCGTTCGACACCTGCTCCAGTATGACGGCCTCGGCCCCGTCCGCTATGTCGGACGAAAGCTCGACGCCGCGGTTTATCGGCCCCGGGTGCATCACGGTAACGTCCTTCGCCGCCACTTTAAGCTTATCGCGCGTAAGGCCGTAGAACCTGGAATATTCCCTCAGCGACGGGAAGAACTCGGAGTCCTGCCTTTCCCTCTGTATGCGGAGCATTATCACGACGTCCGCGCCTTCAATCGCGTCCTCGAGGTTGTAGTGAGGCTTTGCGTTTATTTCCTCTATATATTTAGGTACGAGCGTCGGCGGCCCGACTACCCTCACTTCAGCTCCCAATTTGGTGAACCCCCAGATGTCCGACCGGGCGACGCGGCTGTGGAGTATGTCGCCCACTATCGCGATCTTGAGCCCCTCTATCCTGCCCTTGAGACGCCTTACCGTGAAGAGGTCGAGAAGGCCCTGGCTCGGGTGCTCGTGCCATCCGTCGCCGGCGTTTATGATCGACGAGTTCAGCTCCTTCGCGAGCAGCCACGGCGCCCCCGACATCGGGTGCCGGATGACGATCATGCTCGCGCCCATGGCTTCGAGGTTCCGTGCAGTGTCGAGGAGCGTCTCGCCCTTTACGACGCTGCTGTGTATGGTAGTGAAGTTAAGGACGTCCGCGCTCAGCCTCTTTTCAGCTATCTCGAACGACGAGCGCGTCCTCGTGCTCGGCTCGAAGAAGAGGTTACACACGGTGACGCCCCTTAGGGCCGGGACCTTCTTCACGTCCCTGTCCGAGACTTCCCTCATCGATTCCGCCGTGTCGAGGACGAGGGTTATCTCCCCGGCGGTCAGCTCCTCAAGCCCCAGTATGTGTTTACGTTCGAATGCCATTTATTGTTTCACCACGACGACTTCGTCCTTTCCGTCGGCTTCTTTTAGATGAACCCTGACGGTCTCGGAGCTAAGCGTATTGAGTTTGAGCCCCGTATAATCGGGCTGAATGGGGAGCTCCCTGTGCCCCCTGTCTATAAGCGTTACGACCTGTATCGACGACGGCCTCCCGAAGTCCATAATGGCCTCTATGGCGGCCCTCGTCGTCCTGCCCGTATAAATCACGTCGTCGACGAGAATCACCTTCTTGTCGTCGAGGTCGAACGGCACCTCGGTTTTCTCCACCTTCGGCCATTCGGTCTTCTGCCTGAGGTCGTCCCTGTAAAGCGTGATGTCGAGCGTCCCCATCTCGGGCCTTATGCCCTCTAGCTTCTCTATCTCGTTCGCGATGCGGGTGGCGATGTGGACGCCTCTCGTCCTTATGCCGACGATTACGACGCCGGCGGCCCCGTTGTTACGCTCGAGGATCTGGTTCACTATCCTCGATATCGTGCGGTTTACAGAATCGGAATCCATTACTACCTTATCGGCCATCTCGTGTACCCCCTATCCCTAATATACCGACTTCAAAACGCCCTCGCACTCGTACTCTAACTCGAAGTGCTTCGTGTAGCGGTCGAGGAAGGTGGCGTCGTCGGCATAGTAGATCCATATGACGACGCTGTCGTCCGTCCGGTCTATGGTGAAATCGCTATTGTCCTCCGGGATGCCCATCCTTCCCAGCTTCTCGGAGATATCGTTTATTACGTAGTTCTCTCCCCATTTATGATAGACGTCGGCGTTCTCCTTGCATATGCCCCTTATGCCGAATATGCCCTTGTAGTATATGGGGACCACCTTGAATCCCACGTAGAATAAAATGACGACGACCAGTATCCAGAATACGGAAGACAAGCTTTTCATGTAGGCTGCCCCTCCCTCGCGTCCGGTCCGATTTCAAGCGTCTTTATTCTATACCCTGCAGAATCCTGTCCCACCTTACTTTATTGAGGAAGTCCGGGTTCTGGAAATCCCACGACCAGTGGATGAGTATGGCCTTCCCGGCTATGTTCTCGACGGGCACGAAGCCCCAGAACCTGCTGTCCTGGCTGTTGTCCCTGTTGTCGCCCATGACGAAGACGTGCCCCTCGGGGACCTCCCCGACCGGTATGAAGCTCCCCTTGTTGGTCGTCTCCTTACCCTGCCTGAATATCGCGTCGTGCTCATGCCCCGAAAGGTCCTCTATGTACTCGTCGAGCCTCTCGCCGCTCCTTTCGTCGACGTAATCGCCCTCGTATTCGAGCGGCACCGGCCGGTCGTTTATCACGAGCTGCCTGCCGTTTATGTCTATGCTGTCCCCGGGGACGCCGACGACGCGCTTGATATAATACATATCGTTCTTGGACGGGTCTTTTTCGGGGTTGGGATAGGTGAACACTATGACGTCGCCGCGCTTTATCTCCTCGAACGGCATGACGCTTATGCCCGTAAAGGGAATCCGCGTTCCGTATACGAACTTGTTGACGAGGAGATGATCGCCCACGAGAAGGGTCGGGATCATCGAGCCCGACGGTATCTTGAAGGGCTGGAAGAGAAAGGTCCTTATGATGAGGGCGAGCCCCACCGCCAGGACGAGCGCCTCTACGTTCTGCCTCAGCTTGGACTTAGCGAACTTCGAAAGGTAATCGTGCGAGGCCCCTTCGAGCTCTGCCGTCCTGCGCCTTATCTCTTCCGTGTTCCCGCCGGCGAGCGCCGATTCGAGGGCCGTTATCCTGCCTTCCACGACGGCCGCGGCTTCCGGGCTTATCTTCGATTTGTTTTTGCTTAATAACGATTTGGTTTGAGAAAGAGACTGCTTTGCTTTATTCCTTATTTTCGCGTCCCGCGACCATAGACCGAGCATGATTGAGGTTTGAGTATAAACGGTCAAAAACGTTCTTTCAATATAAACGGTTGGATACGGCGGCCGGCATCGCCAGCGGTGCGGAAAGCGCCCTCTTCAAGGCCTCTCCCATTCGAGCAGCCTCTCGACGGACCGGACGCCCTCGACCTGCTTTATCGACTTCATAACGTTCTCGAGCTGGGCGAGGTCCGTGACGACGACGTCGAACGTCCCGATGGCGGTGTCTACGTCCGTCGAATGTATCTCGGCCTTGGAGATGTTAACGTCCGAAGACGAGAACGAGCTCGTTATGTTCGACAGGATGCCCGGGCGGTCTATGCACCTTACGACGATCCTCGCCGGGCGCTGGCCCTTGAAATTCGTGTCCCACTCGACTTCGATCCTCCGGGCGTCGTCCACGTCCAGAAGCCGCGGACAGTCGCTCTTGTGTATGGTGATGCCCTTTCCCCTGGTTATATAGCCGGTAATAGGCTCGCCCGGGAGAGGCGAGCAGCAATTGGCGAACCTTATCATGACGTCGTTGTATCCGTTTATCAGGACGCCGCCTTCGGACGTGCCGGTTATGGTCCTGATGATCTTCTCTATCCTCGATTCCTTTTCCGGCGGCGTATCCAGCTTGCCCGTCGGCAGCACCCTCTTCAAGAAATCGTTCGCCGAAATCTTGCCGTAGCCGACTCCCAGATAAAGCTCCTTTTCGTCCCTGAGCTTGAATTCCGAAAGCGCGTCCGCGAGCTCGCCGTTCTTCAGCATGGCCCCGAAATCGAGCCCGTGCTGCTTGAACTTCCTCTCGCATATGGACTTCCCGACGATCTCGGACTGCGTCCTCTCCTCGTTCCTGAGCCAGGCGCGTATCTTCGTCTTCGCCCGCGACGTGACCACGAACTTGAGCCAGTCCCTGTTCGGGTGCTTGTCGTTCGAGGTGACTATTTCGACCGTGTCGCCCGTCTTGAGCTGATGATTCAGGGGCACGAGCTTCCCGCCGACCATGGCCCTCATGCACCTGTTCCCGACCTCCGTGTGAACGGCGTAGGCAAAGTCCACGGGCGTCGCGCCGCTCGGGAGCTCCATCAGGTCCCCCCTCGGCGTAAAGACGTACACGACGTCCGATATGAGCTCGCCCTTTATGGCCTCCATGTACTCGGTCGGGTCCTTTATGTCCTTCCATTCGAGTAGGTGCCTGAGCGTTGTGTAGATATCGTACTTGCCGTTGCTGTCGAGCCTTTCTTCCTTATATTTCCAGTGGGATGCGACCCCGTATTCGGCCACGGTGTGCATCTCGCGTGTCCTTATCTGTATCTCCATCCTCTCCCCGAAGGGGCCGATGACGGTAGTATGGAGCGACTGGTAACCGTTCCCCTTGGGAAGGGCGATGTAGTCCTTGAACCTCCCGGGGACGGGCTTCCACGCCGAGTGAACTGCGCCCAGCGCCTCGTAGCATTCCCTTAGCGAGTCCGTGATGATCCTGAAAGCGATTACGTCGTAGACGCTGTCGAACTCGAGGTTCTGGGTCTGCATCTTCCTGTAGATGCCGTATATGTGCTTGAATCTTCCGGTGACTTCGGCGTTTATGTCGAACTCTGCGAGCTTGTTGGCTATAAGGGCTTTTATCTCGTCTACGTGCTGCTCCCACTCTTCCTTCCTGTCGGCTATCAGCTTCGCCAGTTTCTGGTATTCTCCCGGGTTAAGGAACTTAAAGGAAAGGTCTTCGAGCTCCTGCGTCACCCAGCTCATGCCGAGCCTGTGCGCGAGCGGGGCGTATATGTCGAACGTCTCCTTCGCTATGCTCTTCTGCCTGTCCTCGGGCAGGTATTCGAGCGTCCGCATGTTGTGGAGCCTGTCGGCGAGCTTTATGAGAACGACCCTTATGTCCTTTGCGGTGGCGAGGATGAGCTTCCGGAACCCCTCGGCCTGCCGCTCGATCTTGGTCGTGTACGGGAGCTGGCTTATCTTCGTTACGCCGTCCACGAGAAAGGCTATCTCGCTCCCGAAAAGGGTCTCTATCTCCTCCGGCGTCGCGAGCGTGTCCTCTACCGTATCGTGGAGCAGTCCCGTGACTATGGACGACACGTCGAGCTTCATTTCGCCCAGTATCCAGCTGACTTCGAGGGGATGGCTGAGATAAGGCTCACCCGAGCTCCGCGTCTGGCCGGCGTGAACCTTGGCCGAGTAGACGTACGCCTTTTTCAATATCTCGACGTCCGCGTCGCTCAAATAAAGATAAGCGTTAACCCGCTCGATTATGTCGTTAAGTCTTATCATGTTTCGTCAGGCGAAGTAATCCTCACCTATCCTCTCCGCCGCCCTCGAATACTCGCACCTGGCCGATTTTATGACCGCCGAAAGGCAGTCGAAGGCCTCGTCAAACGAGTCATTAATAATAATATAATCATAGTTGTTTATCTCTTCCATCTCCCTTTTCGCCTCGGAGAGGCGTTTCTCGAGATCCCCGGTCTTTTCGCTTCCCCTTTCCGTGAGCCTTCCCTTGAGAATCCCGAAAGAAGACGGGAGGACGAAACAAAACACCCCGGCCCCGTATTTCTCCTTTATCTGTCTCGCGCCCTGTACGTCTATGTCGAGTATCATATCCACGCCCGACCGCCGCGCGCCTTCGAGCTCTTCAAGAGGTGTGCCGTACAAGTTCCCGTGAACACTCGCATATTCTGCGAATCTTCCCTCCTCGACCATATCCCTGAAGGCGTCCTCCGCGACGAAGGTGTAATCCCTCCCGTCAACCTCGCCGTTCCTCGGCTTTCTCGTCGTGACGGAGACCGAAAACGTCAGGTTCCGTATGCGCCTGAGCGCCTCTCTGACGAGTGAAGTCTTCCCTCCACCAGACGGGCCGGAAACTATAAACAGAATTCCCTCTCTCATTCTCTTTTGTATCCGTTCAAATTTGATGGGTTCCTGGCTGCCCTTAATTGTAGGATAACGAAGGAAATTTATCAATTTTCGATAGATGCGCGTCTATAAATCCCGGGGGCCCTTTTCCAGCACGTCCGAAACGAGCCGGACGTCCTGGGATTTTTCCTTGTCGAGGACGAGTATCCCATCTTCGGAATCGACGACCACGACGTCCCTGAGCCCCACTATCGCCAGGGGCCTCTCGCCGCCTATCGCGAGGCACCCCGTGGAGCCTATGGAAATCACGTTGCCCCGTGTGACGTTCGCCTCTTCCCCGCCGCGGAGGTATTCGTCGAGCGCCTTCCAGCTCCCGACGTCGCTCCAGGGGAAACTTACAGGGACGACGGCCGTGTGCGACGAGCGCTCGAGGACGAGCTTGTCTATGGAGCCCGCCTCTATCGAGCCGTAAAACTCCCCCGCGGCCCCCTTTTCGGACGAGCTGTAAAGCCACTGCGCGAGCCCTTCGAACCTCGCGTGCCACTCGGGGAGAATCTCCCCGAACTCGGAGATTATGGACGACGTCTTCCATACGAAGACGCCCGAGTTCCAGTAATATCCCCCCTCCCTCAGGAACGCCAGGGCCGTTTCGTGGTCGGGCTTCTCGCTGAACCTTATTACGTCAAGCGCTCTCAGGTTATCCCCTGACTCGATTACTTCCTTCCCGGCCTTTATGTAGCCGTACCCCGTCTCGGGAGAAGTCGGCGTCACGCCGAGAGTGATTATCGGACACCTTCCGTCCCCGAGCCTTACGCGCGCCGCCCCGGCGGCGAACTCGACCGAATCCCTGAACCCCTCGTCGTCGCCCACGGCGTGATCCGCCGGCAGCACGACGATGACCGCTTCGCCGGCCTTCTTTTCGATCCTGAGAGTCCCGTACGCGATGCAGGGGGCCGTGTTCTTCCCCTCGGGCTCGAGAACGAGATTGTCTTTAGGGAGCTCCGGGATGTGCTTCATCGTCTCGTCCCTATACTTTTCGACGGTGACGACGAATATCCTTTCTATGGGTACGAGCGGGAGAATCCTGTCCACGGTCTCCCGTATGAGCGATTTCCCGCCTGTCAGCGTAAGGAACTGCTTGGGCTTTTCGCGGCTGCTGAGGGGCCAGAACCGCCTCCCCTCGCCGCCCGCCATTATCAGCGCATATATATCCACCCGGTTAATAGTAATTGTACTTGGAAAAATTCTCAATCCGGGGGCCGAAATAGGTATTCATAGGACACCCGGGCGCTCTTAACTGCAAACGCCCCGGTCAGAATAATTTCCCGAGGATTACGGGGTCGAGCCCCGCGAGCCCGGGCTCTACGGCATGCGCCTCGCCGAGCTCGGCCTCGGAATAAGAGTTCGTCACGGCGAGGCATTTCATCCCGGCGGCCAGGGCGGCCCTTATCCCCGAGACCGAATCCTCTATGACGAGGCACTCGGCCGGGGCTATCCCGGCGCCGTCCCCGGCGAGGGAGTTAAGACGCCTGAGCGCTTCTATGTAGACGTCGGGCGCGGGCTTACAGTTGGCTATCCGGTCGGCCCCGACAATTACCTCGAAGCTGTCCCTTATACCGGCGAAGTCGAGAATGCGGAGTATCTCGGCTTCGAGCGCCCCCGACCCTATCGCCAGCCTGTATTTCCCCGCGAGGGACTCTATGAAATCCACAGCGCCGGGGAGAAGCTCGATGTTCCCCTCTATCATCTCGTCGTAATTGAATGACTTGCGCTCCAGGAGCGAAGACAGGAGGGCGCCTTCCATTTCGAGCTTCCTGTTCTCGTAGAGCCTTATGAAGAACGTCCTGTCGTCGTATGCGAGGTAATTCGCGTAGTAATCCTCTTCGGTGAGCTCGACCCCCTCCCCGGCGAGCGCCCTTTGAAACGCCCGGAGGTGAACCGGCTCGGTATTCGCGATAACACCGTCGAAATCGAAAATCACCGCCTTCAGCATGTGAAATAGAGCTCCTCTTATTTTGTCCCGCATGGCCGGACCCCGGAAGGAGCCGGGCCGTAATCCCGATTTAGTATAAACGCTCACCGGGTTTTATCTAACCCCGGGACGGCCGCGCGGAATCCCGGCAGTAACAAACGCATTCGCGCTAATTTCTAATTTCCGGCTCGAAAAAAATATTGAATGGTATATTATTTTAACCCCGCCGGAGATTACGCGGATATTACCAAGGAGACAAAATGAAGAAACTCTTTCTCCCGCTCTTGTCGGCCGTTCTTCTGGCGGCGGCGCTCGCGGCGTGCGAAAAGGATGGAGAGCCGATTTCCGATTCGGAGCTTCCGAAGGCGGCCGATTTCACGCTCTCGACGATTGACGGGAGCAAAAGAGTGAGCCTCTCGGATTTCAGGGGCAAGCCCGTGGTGCTCAACTTCTGGGCGTCGTGGTGCGGCCCGTGCAAGGAAGAGATCCCCCTGTTTGAAAAAACATGGAAGGAATATGAAGGCAAGGGCGTCGTATTCATAGGCGTAGACGTCATGGACGACAAGAAGAACGCCGAAAAATTCGTGGAGTCGGAGGGCGTCACGTACCTCAATCTCCACGACCCCTCGGGCGACGCGTCGAGCAAGTACGGCGTAGTAGCCCTGCCCGCTACATTCTTCATAAACGGAGACGGGCAGATAATACGCCAGAACTACGGCCCGTTCACAGGCGAGGAAGGGGAAAAGCAATTTAAAAAAATCCTCTCGGAGATGTCTGAATGAATCCCGCCGAAGCACAGGTAAGCTGGGCCATAGCGTTCCTTGCGGGGGTAGTATCGTTCCTGTCCCCCTGCGTCCTGCCGCTCATCCCGGGCTACGTCTCGATGGTCTCGAAGATGTCCTTCGAGGAGCTCACCGGCGGCGCGGCCGAAGGGAAGGTGACGAAAATACTCGTCCCGAGCCTCTTCTTCGTGCTCGGGTTCTCGTGCGTGTTCGTTTCGCTCGGCGCGGGGGCTTCGTTCCTCGGGACGTTCCTTCATCAGAACAAGGCCCTTCTCCTCCGGATATCCGGCGTGATAATAATAATCTTCGGGCTCTTCACGATGGACCTTCTCAAGGTCCCCTTCCTCTACAGGGAAAGGAGGCTCAACGTCGGCGGAGGCAACATGGGGAACGCCGGGATATTCCTGCTAGGCATAGCGTTCGGCTTCGGGTGGACCCCGTGCGTGGGGCCCATACTCGCGTCGATACTCCTCTATGCGAGCACGGCCGAGGGCGCGGGAAAGGGGGCGCTTTTACTGTTCGTATATTCGATAGGACTCGGCCTTCCTTTCATTATCACCGGGCTCGCGCTATCGAAGGCGCTTACGGCCTTCGGCTGGATAAAGAAGCATTACAACGTCTATAAAATCGTTGTCGGCGGAACGCTCGTAGCGGTCGGTCTCCTCATGGTTACGAACACCCTCTTTTACCTGAACATTTACGGCCAGAGGGTTCTCGACTCGCTGGGCATAGATTTCTGGAAATCCTTCTGAGGCGAAATATCCACGGCCTGTCCTTCCAGGGGCCCGGGTTGAGAAACCGGTTCCGGCTATAGTATCCTTCTTACGGTGAATAGAAAATCCGTCTCATCACCCGGGCAGCGGACGCCGCCCGGCGAAAGCGAGATACACGTCTGGACGGCGCGTCCCCTCGCACACGGCGGCGGCGAGATCGAGCGGCTCCGGCGCACGCTTTCACGGGACGAATCGGGACGGGCGGAGAAGCTGCGCCCGGGGCGCGCGAGGGATATGTTCGTCGCGTCCCGCGGCATACTCAGGCGGATACTGTCCCTCTACACCGGGGAAGAGCCCGGGGCCATAGAGCTCGGCTACGGGAAGGGGGGAAAGCCCTTCGTCAAAATACGGGGCGGCGCGCCGGCTGTGTCGTTCAATCTCTCGCATTCGCACGAGGTCGCGATGTATGCAATCGCGTCCGGAAAGGAGGTCGGCATCGACGTCGAATACCTGAGGGAAGTCAGAAAACCCGAGGACGTCATAAGGCGCTTTTTCACGGAAACCGAGGGAGAGTTCTACCGCTCCCACCCCGAGGAGCTGAAACGAGAGGCCTTCTTCAGGCTCTGGACGTTCAGGGAGGCGTCGGTAAAAGCCGGCGGGTACGGAGTATTCACGAGGAAGGGGCTCGTGATCCCGGGGCCCCCGCCCGCAGGATGGCTCCTGGACCCCGGGAGCCCGGTAAATATAGGCGGCTCGTTGTCCCTTGTCGGCATCGACGGGCCGCGGGGCTATGTTGCAGCCGTTGCGGCCGAAGGCAGGGCCCTTTATGTCAGGAAGTTCGATTTTCCCGCCGGTCTTACCTAACCTTAAAATCCTTCCTTAACACGTCCGTTTATTCCTGTTATAATATCTCCCTTCTACAAACGAGGGGTGTTCCCTCTTGCCGGAAGCACCGCCGGTTAGATAATTCTATAATACTTGCAAGTTATTAGGTGCGGAGGAATCAAGTCGTGCCGATATATGAATACAGGTGCCTCGATTGTAATGAGGAATTCGAAGCGTTGTTGCTGAACGAAGACGACGACGTTTCATGTCTTTCATGCCACGGTTCCAACATCGAGAAGCAGTTTTCCTCTTTCGGTGTCAAATCCCAAGGTGAAATACAAGCGCCTTCGACGAGCGCCGGCGGAAGCGGCGGATGCGGGCATTCCGGCTGCGGATGCGGCGTGAGAAGATAGGCACACAGACTCGAAAAAAATACAGGCCAAGAACCCTGAACCAAAACGGAGGATTTTACTTACATGTCGAATTCGGCAGAGAATGAGAACGAGAAGGAAAGAGACGAGGATATAAAAAAGGCCGCCCTCGAGTATCACCGCGTAGGAAGGAAAGGCAAAATTGAGGTAGTCCCGACGAAGCCGTGCCTTACACAGTGGGACCTGTCTCTGGCCTATTCGCCCGGTGTGGCCGAGCCCTGCATGGACATTTACAGGGACCCCGACCTCGCGTACGAATACACCAACAAGGGCAACCTCGTAGGCGTCGTGTCGAACGGCACGGCCGTTCTCGGGCTCGGAAGGATAGGCGCGCTCGCCGGAAAGCCCGTCATGGAAGGAAAGAGCGTTCTCTTCAAGAGATTCGCCGGCATCGACGCATTCGACATAGAATTGAATACCGAAGACCCCGACGAAATCATCAAGACCGTGAAATACCTCGAACCCACATTCGGCGGCATAAACCTCGAAGACATAAAGGCCCCCGAATGTTTTTACATCGAGGACGAGCTTAGAAAGCAGACCGACATCCCCGTATTCCACGACGACCAGCACGGGACGGCCATCATATCCGGCGCGGGGCTCTTAAACGCATGCGAGCTCGTCGGCAAGGACCTCAGCGAGCTCAGAATGACCTTCAACGGCGCCGGCGCGTCGGCCATAGCGTGCGCCGAATTCTTCATACAGCTCGGGGCCAAGCGCGGTAACATCATCATGTGCGACAGCCGGGGCGTGATCTACAAGGGAAGGGAAGCCGGCATGAACCCGCAGAAAGAAAAATTCGCCATCGACACGAGCGCGAGGACACTCGAAGACGCCATGAAGGGGGCGGACGTATTCGTCGGCCTCAGCGAGGGAGGAATGGTCACGCAGGCCATGGTCAAATCGATGGCCGATAAACCGATTATCTTCGCCATGGCCAATCCCGACCCTGAAATCTCCTACCCCGACGCCAAGGCGGCGAGGAAGGACGTCATAATGGCGACCGGAAGGTCCGACTATCCGAACCAGGTCAACAATGTGCTCGGGTTCCCCTTTATATTCAGGGGCGCGCTCGACGTAAGGGCCAAGGCGATAAACGAAGAGATGAAGGTAGCCGCCGCGCATTCGCTCGCCAACCTCGCAAAGATGGGGGCCGACGAGAGCGTCGCAAAGGCGTACGGCAAGAAGAACTTCGAATTCGGCCCGGAATATATAGTCCCGAGCCCGTTCGATCCGAGGGTGCTCGTATGGGAGTCGGTCGCCGTCGCCGAAACGGCGATGCATACCGGCGCATCGAGAATACGAATCGACATAGAAGAGTACAGGGAAGGCCTTTCGAGAAAGGTTGACGAAAAGCTCAAGAGATGGAGCACCACCTGAGGGTAAACCGAAGGACTGCCAAAGCAGCGCTGTCTCTTTAAGCACTCTCTTACGCGGCCAGAGGACGGAGGTCGTTTCGGCTCCGTCCCCGAAAAAAACCGCGCAAGATACGGACCATTGTCTTCGAGCAGCCAAAATCACTTCAAGGATAAAAAGCTTCGCACCGCCGTCTTATCCATAGCTGTATCGTTTACCCTGATAATAGTAAAGATCGTGGTCGGTATACTGACGAACTCCATCAGCATACTCGCCTCGGCGGTGGATTCGTTCCTCGACATAATCACGTCCTCCGTAAACTACTTCTCCATACAAAAATCCGAAAAGCCCGCGGACAGCGAGCACAGGTTCGGCCACGGCAAGGCCGAGGGGCTCGCGGGGCTGTTTCAGACCTTCGTGATATGGTCTTCGGCCCTTTACCTGGTTTATCTCTCGATCGTCAGGCTGACTGAGGGCGGCAAGCTCGTATCCGTCGATTGGGGGATCCTCGTCATATTCCTTTCCATCTTCGTGAGCTACTTCCTCGCGAAGTATATAAAAAGGGTGGCGAAGGAGACGGAGAGCCTCGTCCTCGGCGCCGACAGCCTTCACTACAGCGTCGATGTATACACCAACACCGGGGTTGTCGCCGGACTCGTAATCATAAAACTCACGGGGTTTTACTTTATCGATCCCGTAATATCCATCGTCATAGCGGCCCTCATCTTCTGGTCCTCCAAGGACATAATCGTTCAGTCGGTAGACATACTCATGGACAGGGAGCTGCCGCCGGATACGATAGCCGAAATCGAAAAGTCGATAATGAAATACGCCCCGGAAGTAAGGAGCTTTCACAAGCTCCGGACGAGAAACGCCGGACAGTCCAAGTTCGTAGAATTCCACGTCGTCATGGACCATACCCTCACTTTCGTGAAATCCCACGAGATCGCCGAGGATATCGTGAAAGAAATAAAGGCTAGCGTTCCGGGCTCCGAGGTCACGATACACGTGGATCCGGATCAAATCACGACATAACCGGGGCCCGCCAAACAAAATTCCTCTCTTGCCGCACACTTTCAGGCGGCCAGGGCCAGGCAGAAAAAAAGATTGATTCCGATTCCGCAACCTTTACCCTTGTTAACGGGTTTATATACACATAGGATGAAGCGAAAGGAGACGAGCCATGAAGAAAATACTTATACCCCTTTTGGTTTTAATCGCCTTCGTATTCGGAATGCCGGAGGATGGCATGGCCCGGAAGGGACACAAGCATTATAAACATCACCACCACGGCTACTACAAGAAGCACCATCATCATAAAAGGGGCCATTATCGCCCCTACGCGTACGGCCCCCGCAATTACATATACTATTCGTCTCCCCCGGTAGTATACGCCCCGCCGCCGGTGGTATACGCCCCGCCCCCCGTTTATTACGGCCCGGGCTATTACGGGCCTTCCAGCGGCGGCTACCTCAATTTCGGCATTACATTCGATTAAAAGCCGTACGGACTGCGCGGACGGGTATTTGATCGGGCCCCGCGTCCCAGGGAATTTAAACCATATCAATTCTCCAACCTTCTTTAAAGGGCGTCCGCCTCGCGTGGACGCCCCTCCTGCATGCCCCGCACTTTCTGGCGGACGATTCCCCGGGTAGGCTCATTGCAAAACCCGGCGGCGGGTATTCTCAAACAGAGGTCAAGACGGACATCCGATGATAAACGCAGTTATATTCGACATGGACGGCATCATGATAGACAGCGAGCCGCTCTGGGAAAAAACCGAGAGGATATTGCTGGCCAGGAGAAACATAGACTACAGCCCCGACTACAGGGATAAAATAGTGGGGCTTAACCAGCGCGATTCCGGAAGGCTCCTCGTCGATACGTTCGACCTCGAGGAAACCGTAGAGGATATAATAAACGAGCGTATTTCCATACTCACGTCCATATACGAAAAAGAGCTCGAATTAATACCGGCGCTGTTGCCCCTCCTCGAACGGCTGGGCGAAGAGGGTTACGGGCTCGCCGTCGCGTCGAGCTCCCCGTTAAGGGTCGTAAGCTTCGTCCTCGACATGTTCTCGCTCCGCGGTCATTTCCTCGCGGTAGTCTCGGGCGATTCCGTCGCCAACGGCAAACCACATCCCGACATTTACGTCCACACCGCCGAAACACTGGGAGTAACGCCGGCCGAATGCGTTGCGATAGAGGATTCGATAAACGGCCTGAGGTCGGCAAAGGGCGCCGGGATGTACTGCATAGCCGTCCCGGACAAGAGGCTGACCCCGGCGCAGTTTAAAGATGCGGACGTCATCCTCGGCAGCCTCCGCGAGATCACGCCCGAAACGATAAAATCGCTCGGCGATAACTGATCCGCCTCACGCCCTGTGCTCGGGAGGCGCCATGAACTCGGGCCCTACCGGGTCCTTTATGGTCTCTTCGAGAATTTTATCTATCGCCTCGAAGTCCTCTTCCTTGAGCGACCATCCCGTTATGTCGCCGACCGGGTCCAGCTGTGACGGGCGCCGCGCGCCCCATAGCGCTATGTGCGAAGGCGCCTTGTCGAGCATCCATCTCACGGCCAGGTGTATGACGCGCTTTCCGTAGCGCTTCTGCGCATATTCGTCGAGAAGGGCCACGGCCCTTAAATACTGCGCGAACCTCGGCTCGCCGAACTTTGGGTCCGCCTTTCGTATGTCGTCGCCCTCGAATTCGGTGTCCGGCTTCATCCTCCCGCTGAGAAGCCCCCTGCATAGCGCACCGTAAAGGAGCATAGTGATTTTATTATCGTCACAATAGCGGACTATATCTTCTTCTATCCCCCGCTCGAAAAGGTTATACGGGGGCTGCGACGTGTGGAGCGGCGAGTTCTTCCTGAATACGTCCATCTGCCCGGGGGAATAGTTGCTCACCCCTATGGCTTTAATGACTCCCCTTTCGAAGAGCTCATTCATCGCTTTTGCAGTTTCCTCTATCGGCGTGTCGTAGTCCGGCCAGTGTATCTGGTAGATGTCTATATAATCCGTCCGGAGGCGCCCGAGCGATTCCTCGACCTCCTTCATAATGCGGTCCCGCGTCGAGTTCCTGTACACCTTTCCCGAGGTCCAGTCGAGCCCGGCCTTTGTCGCGATGACTATATTCCCGCGGTTCCCATACTCTGCGGCCGCTTTGCCGACTATTTCCTCGGACCTCCCGAAACCGTATATCGCCGCGGTGTCGATGAGGGTTATCCCCCTGTCCAGCGCCGAGATTATCGTATCTATGGACTCCCTCTCCTCGCTCCCTCCCCAGAGCCAGCCGCCTATGGCCCAGCATCCGAGCCCTATCCGCGAAGATTCGATGTCGGTTCCGCTGATTTTGGTAAATTCCATTTCGAGCCTCCTGGACGCATTGAAGTGTGGCAGTAATCTAGATTAACCGAAGCTTCGGCCATTGTCTCATGAGCCGCCCGAACGAAAGCCCGCTGCCGGCCCCCCCATCCGGGCACGTATCCAGGCCGTTGACTTCGGGCTTTTAAGTTGTATTTTATAACCAGAAGCGATGACGAGATACATCAGCCTCTCACTTATATTAATAATCCTGGTCTGCTACAGCGGATTCAGGCCGGATGCACTCGCATCTCCTCCGGCCGCTCCGGGAGAGATGGAGCCGCAGCACCCCGGGTGCCACGGCATGGCCCGGGAAGCCGATAAAACCGCACCCGGGAAAGGTGCGTCGATTTCCCCGGAGCCGGGTGAATCGGCCTCTACGTGCTGTTTAGAGAGCCTCGTAAACGCTTCGGTAGACAACAATTTTACTGTAAGAACGGTCGTTTTTACCGTACCTCCGGTCGTGCTCGATTCCACGACGGTCCATGCCCTTAAAGGGAGGGACGTCGCCTCGAAGGAGCACTCTCCTCCGGAGCTCGAAATCATTAACTCTTCCCTGCTTCTATAGTGCCACCCTGTAAACCGGGGCCGTTCCGCGTATTTTACGCGGCAACGGATGCCCGCGTCTTTTCGAACCCTTAAAATCAGTACGTTACAAATGATTTATCGACCTCGAAGGAGGTAGGAACATGAAGAAAGTACTATGCGTCTTTACGCTCGTGCTCGTATACGCTGTCACCGCGCATGCGGACGACGTCGTAACGCTCGACTCGCTCGTCCTGGAAGCGCTCGAAAGTAACCCCGAATTAAAGGCCGCCCGCGCCAGGTGGGAGGCGTCGCAGAAACGCCCGAAGCAGGAGGGCACCCTGCCCGACCCGATGATTGGGGTCGGCTGGCAGAACGTCACATTCGACAGCATAACACTCGAAGAAGACCCTAACAGCATGCTGAGATTCTCAGTCTCACAGGAGATACCCTTTCCCGGCAAGCTGCCGCTCAGGGAAAAAATAGCCTCGATATATGCCGACGCCGAAGGCAAGTCCTATCTGGCGGGCGAGAGGAAGATAGTCGCCGATCTCAAGTCGGCCTACCACGACTGGCAGTTCACG
>JADLGH010000044.1 GCA_020849425.1 Candidatus Dadabacteria bacterium | reverse complement strand
GTCCCTGAACGTCAACACGCAGCTCGGCTCCGTCCCGACTACGGGAATGCCGTCCCTGACATACCCCGCGAGCAAAGACGCGTTGGTTCTCGCGCCCCGCTTCGCCTCCTTCAGCATGCCCTTACTTCTCATCGGCCTCCCGCAGCACGCTCTTTTGAATGCGAGAATAACCTCGAACCCGGCGGCTTCGAGGAGCCTCACCGCGGCCTTGCCTATCTCGGGCTGGTAGTAGCTCACCCACGTATCGTGGAAGTAAAGGACCTTGCCCGTGTACGTGACGCGTGCCTTCCGGGGCCTCTTCCGGAACCATTCCGTAAAACTCTCCCCGGAAAGCGCGGGCAAGGTCCTTTCCCCGCTTATGCCTATGCGCGACAATAAATTCCTGCCCACACCGCTCTCCATAAAGGCGTTCGAGATCGCGGGGAAAACGGCGGCCGCCCTGCTGAGGCCGTGTATGTTCCCGAATATACGGTCCCTTAACGGAAGGCCGTGGGCGTCGTGATAATGGGCGAGGAACTCGCTCTTCATCTTCGCGGCGTCTACGGCGGAGGGGCACTCGCTCTTGCACGCCTTACACGAAATACAGAGGTCGAACGCCTCCAGCATTTCGCTCCCCGTGAGGAATTCCTTCCCGGCCCTTCCCGAAAGAACCGCCCTGAGTGCGTTCGCCCTCGCCCTCGTCGTATCCCTCTCGTCCCGCGTCGCCATGTACGAGGGGCACATTATCCCCTCGCCGAGCTTCCTGCAAACGCCCTGCCCGCTGCACATCTCGGCGGCGCCCGGAAATCCCCCGTCGGACGACCAGTCGAGGTACGTCCTTATTTCATACGGACGGTACGCGGCGCCGAATCGCAGATCCTCGTCCGGAGGCGCGGGGTCCACTATCTTCCCCGGGTTCATCAGCCCGCGGGGGTCGAAGGCCTTCTTCATCTCGCGCATTACGCGGTAGAGGCCGGGGCCGAAGAGCCTCTCGTTAAGGTGGCTTCTCTGGATACCGTCCCCGTGCTCGCCGCTCATGACGCCGCCGTACTTTACGGCGAGCCCGAAGGCCCCGTCCATGAGCTCCTTCATCGCCGTAACGCCGCCCTCCGTTTTCAGGTTCACGAGCGGCCTCACGTGAAGGCAGCCCGCGCTCGCGTGCCCGTAGAATCCCGCCTTCGTGCTGAACCTGCCTATCAATTCCGTCACGTCCGCTATATACTCCGCGAGGCGCGCTACGGGTACCGAGACGTCCTCGATACACGGTATGGGCTTATAATCCCCCCGCCGGCTGAGGAGTATCCCCAGCCCGGCGCGGCGTATGGTCCACACGTCCGCCTGCTCCCCGGGCGCGTCGGCGTACGTTACGGCACAGTCGATCCGCCTCTCCTTGAGGAACGCCGCGAGCCCCCGGGTTTTCTTCTCCGCTTCGTCCTCCGTCTCGCCGTAGAACTCGACGACCAGGAGCGCTTCCGGGTCCTCGCCCGTAAAGGTCAGCCTCCGCCCGAACCCGGGCAGCTTCCGCGCGAGCCCTATGATCATCGAATCGATGAGCTCTACGGCGGACGGCCCGCGCATGAGTATGGGAGTCACGGCCTCCATCGCCGAGACGACGCTCCCGAATTCGAGGACGGCCAGGCACGTGTGTTTCGGCCTCGGGACCAGTTTGAGCGTAAGCTCCGAAGCGATGCCGAGCGTCCCTTCCGACCCGGCGAGTAGCCTTGCGGGATTGAACGGCTCTTCGAGGAAATAATTCAGGCTGTATCCCGACGCCCTACGCCAGTGCTTCGGGAATTCCGTCTCTATGATCCCTCCGAATTCATCTTTTATCCGCGCGAGCCTTGTGAAAAGCTCTCCCCCGGCCCCGCCGGATTGCGGCGCCTCTCCGTTCGTGAACGCGCGGAGCTTTGCTTCGCCTCCGTCAGGCAGGATCACACTCGCCGCCTCGACGTTATCCCCCGCCATGCCGTAGAGGATCGAATGCGCCCCCGTCGAGTTGTTGCCCACCGCCCCGCCGGCCGTGGCTATTCTCGCCGTCGAGGGGTCGGGCCCGAACATGAGCCCCGTGTGAGCGATGCCCCTGTTGAGATTTTCCAGATATATCCCCGGCTCGACGCGGACTGTCCCCGCCTCGGCGTCGATTTCGACGATCCTGTTTAAGTATTTCGAGAAGTCGAGGACGAGCGCCCTGCCGACGGCCTGCCCGGCGAGGCTCGTCCCCCCGCCCCGCGGCAATATCGGTATCCCGTACTTCGACGCGCACACGACCGCCTTCGACACATCCTCCGGGCTCCTGGGTATGACGACGCCCACGGGCTCTATCTGGTAGTTGCTCGCGTCGGTGCTGTAGAGAATCCTGCTAAGCCTGTCGAATCGTATCTCGCATTCGAGCTCTCCGGCGAGCTCCTTTTCCAGCTCTGTTCGTGCGTTCGGGTCGGGCATCGGCGGCGTCCTTTCGTGTAGTATAACTTGCCGGCGCGCATCTTAGCCAATAGCCGCTCGTTCGTTACAGACTTCTCTCAAATACTGGTATCATACCGTGTTCCCGGATGGGGGAGACGAACATCGTGACGCTCTCCCGCCCGGCCACGGACAGGCCCATGAAATTCGTCGTCGTTCCGGTAAAAGATCTGTCACACGCAAAGAACAGGCTCTCGTCGCTCCTGCCCCAGGACGTGAGGACGGACATCGCCTACGCCATGCTCGAGGACGTGCTGACGGCGCTCGGTGCGGCGCGTCTCCCCGACCGGAAGCTCGTCGTCACGATGGACAAACGCGCGGCCGAGATAGCACGGGGGCTCGGGATCGAAGTGCTCGAAGAAACCGAGCAGAAGGGCGAGAGCGTTTCCGTGGACGAGGCGTCGCTCAGGTGTAAGGAGATGGGGGCCTCGTCGGTCCTCGTAATCCCCGGCGACGCCCCACTCATAACCGCCTCGGACATAGACGCCGTCCTCGAAAGGGAGCTCCCTCCGCCTTCGGCCGTACTGGTGCCCGCGAGGGACTTAATGGGGACGAACGCCATACTCAGGAACCCGCCCGACGCCTTCCCGTCAAGGTTCGGTGACGACAGCTTCCGGAAGCACAAGAACGAAGCAGCCGAGCGCGGGGTGCGTGTAGAGTCCTTCGAAAATCCTCGTATCGCCCTCGACATCGACCACCCCGAAGACCTCCGCGAGTTCCTCTCCGTCGAGAGCGATACGGTCACGCGGAGACTCCTCTCGCGCATGGACCTCGCGGATAAGCTCACTGGCTGAAGCCGTGCGCTCTCCGGCTAATAATCGAGATTCACCGCCAGGAGCTTAAGCTCTGTCATCTCTTCTATGGCGTAGCGGAGCCCCTCCCTTCCGACGCCCGAATCCTTTACGCCGCCGTAGGGCATGTTCTCCACCCTGAAGCTCGGATAGTCGTTCACGATTACGCCTCCTACTTCGAGGGTGGAATAAGCCTTGAACGCTTTCTTGATATCCTTCGTGAATATGCCGGCCTGGAGCCCGTAGCGGGAATCGTTCACCTTCGCCAGCACGTCGTCGAAATCGCTATACCTCTCGGCGCACACCACGGGCCCGAACACCTCTTCCCGGACGACCCTGCATGCAGGCGGCACGTCCACGAGCACCGTGGGCTGTATGATGTTCCCGTCCCTCTCTCCGCCCGTGAGTATCTTCCCGCCGCTTTCGACGGCCTCCTCGATCCACTCCATTATCCTGTCGGCGGCTCCCGTATCTATCACGGGTCCGACGTCCGTATCTTCGAGTATCGGGTCCCCGGTCCTGAGCTTCCGGGTCTCCTCGACGAACCTCTCCAGAAACCCGTCGAACGCCTTCTCGTGGACGTACATCCTCTGGACGGAGATACAGCTCTGCCCCGCCTGGTAAAAGGCCCCCCACGCGTTCCTCGCTGCGGCGAACGCTGCGTCCGGCGGGTCCTCGTCTATGATAGTGGCGGCGTTCCCGCCGAGCTCGAGCGTCACCTTCTTCTTCGAAAATTTCTTCATGAGCTCCCAGCCTATCTCGTCGCTGCCGGTAAACGATATCTTCCTTATGCGCCCGTCTTCGAGCACGGGCTCTATGTCCCCGCCCGGAAGCGGCAGTATGTTGAGGACGCCCGCCGGGAGCCCGGCTTCGACGGCGACCTCGCCGAGCATGAGCGCCGAAAGGGGCGTCTGCGAAGCGGGCTTCAGCACCATCACGTTCCCCGACGCCGCGGCCGGGGCGACCTTGTGCGCCACGAGGTTAAGCGGAAAATTAAACGGCGATATCCCCGCGACGACCCCCAGCGGGAACCTCCTCGCCATCCCGAACATCCCCTCCGTCCCGGGGGTGAGGTCCATCGGCACGAGCCCCCCCTCGCCGAACCTCCCCGCTTCGTCGGCGGCGGCGGAGAACGTCGCCACCCCGCGCCCCGCCTCGACGCGCGCCGTCTTGAGCGGCTTTCCGCCTTCGAGGACGAGGATCCTCGCGAACTCTTCCTTCCTTTTCTCTAAACCGTCGGCGATGTCCCTCAGAATCCGCCTCCGCTCGTGGCTCGGGCTCGACCTGAACTTCCTGAACGCTTCCTCGGCGTACCCTATCGCTTCGAGCGCCCTTTCCTTCGCCGGAATGTTTATAACGCCGGCAACCTCTCCGTTGTACGGGCTCTTTATCTCCCTTTTCTTCTCCCCCGTCTCCCATTTCCCGTTTATGAGATACCCGAACTCTTTCGGCATGGCTCTCTCCATTGTGCGCAGATTCTACTTGTAATTATAGGGGTCATGCGCGGGTTTACCAACCGCTACGTTAGATGAAACGGTGTCGATGTGGCGGCTGTACTTCTGATATTGCGGGATTGAATCGAGGGCTGCCGCGATTAAACGCGGGCAATGGAAAGCCCCGGGCGAAACGGCTCTCAGCTCGGAGCCAGGGTGATTTATAATTCCAGTATGTCGAGCCTCGGCTGCTCTTTTATGATCCCCTTCTCGTGCGCCCTGTTGAATAGATATTCGAGGGCCGCCTTCCCCTTCCCGCCGAGGTCTATCGTGTAATCGTTCACGTACATGAGGACGAACTTCTCCCCGACGTCCTCCTTCATCCCGCGTCCGAACTCGAGCGCATATTCGAGCGCCTCGTCCTTGTGGCCGAGCCCGTATTCGATGCTCCCCTTGTGGACGCGGAGTATTTCTTTTTGAAGGTCCTCCGGGATGTCCCTCCTGACGACGTTCAGCCCTAGCGGCATCGGAAGCGGAGTTTCCTTTTCCCATAGCTCCCCGAGATCGAACAGAAGCTCGAGCCCCGCCTCTTTATAAGTGAGCTGCCCCTCGTGTATGAGAAGCCCCGTTTCTATCTCTCCGTTCGCGACGGCCGGCATGATCTCGTCGAACGGCATCTCGACGGGGACGAACCCGTCGGCGTAAATACAGAGGAGAAGATACGCCGAGGTCAGCATTCCCGGAACGCCTATCTTCCTCCCGGCGAGGCTGTCGAACCGCTCCCTTGCCACGACTATCGGCCCGTATCCCTCGCCCATGCTGGCGCCGCTCGCGAGTATACGGTAGTCGTC
>JADLGH010000043.1 GCA_020849425.1 Candidatus Dadabacteria bacterium | reverse complement strand
TAAAAGCGATCGAAATCACCCGAAAGAACAAAACGCTCCTCGAAAAATTCGCCGAGATAGCGAAGGTAACGTACGAGGTCGGAAAGGCCGCCCAGCAGGACATGATCACGGCCGGCGTCGAGACGTCGAAGCTCCTTGAGCAGATTGAGGTGCTCGAATCGAGAAGGGAAATAATCGAAGCACGGATCAATTCCCTCCTCGACCGGCCGTCGGACGCCCCCCTCGGGAGGCCGGAGGAGCCCGCAAGGACGCCCCTTCCCTTCTCGCCCGAAGAAGCGGAAACACTCGCCGAGGAGAACTCCCCCGCCCTTGCCGTCAAGGAAAGCCGGGTCACGTCCGGGCGGGAATCGCTCGCCCTCGCCAGGAAGGAGCTCTACCCCGACTTCGTCGTCGGCCTTTCGCCCGGCGTGATGGGGAAGGAAGGAAAGGGCATGGACGGCGTCTGGGAGGTGTCGCTCGGGGTCAAGGTGCCGCTCTACTTCTGGCGGAAGCAGAGCCTCGGCGTCGAGGAGGCGGCGCTCGACCTGAGGGGGGCCGAAGAGGAATACAGGAGCGCGAACCGCGAGGTCCGATTCTCCGTAAAGGAAAGCTACCTCAATGCGAGAACGGCCGCGAAGCTGATGGACCTTTACGAAAAGGGAATAATCCCGCAATCGAGGCTGGCCCTCGAATCCGCGATTTCGGCATACCAGACGGGCGCCGTCGATTTTTCAGTCCTCCTCGACAGCCTCGTCACGGTATTCAGCTTCGAGCTCGAATACGAAAGAAACCTCGCCGAGTACCTGAAGGCAATAGCGAGGATAGAGGAGTTTACAGGGGTCGAGATCGCAGGAGCCGGAGGAGAAGTAAGATGAAAAAACGAAGCAGCGCTACTCTCATCGCCGTACTTATCGCCCTCGCGGCAATCGGCTACGGATTATACCGTTACGGTCACGCCGTTCCGGGCCTGAGGGAAATCCCTTTCTTTCAAAAGGGCCACGAGCACACCTTGAAGCCCGTGCTGACGGCAGAGGGCGCGATAGATTACTGGACGTGTCCGATGCACCCGTCGGTGAAGATGAAAGACCCCGGCACATGCCCGATATGCGGCATGGAGCTCACCCCCGTGATGAAAGACCCGGGTCATGAATCCCGTGAGACGCCGCACGGGACCGACGCGCCTCGGGGGGAAGACCACAGCGGTCACGTGACGGGGGAAATCCCGGCGGATGCGGGCGGCGGCAAGCCGAAAACGGAATTTACGGTGAGCCCGGAAAGGCAGCAGCTGATAGGGGTGAAGACGACGCCCGTAACGATGCGCCCCCTCGACAGTACGGTAAGGACAGTCGGGATAGTCGTCCTCGACGAAACGAAGGTCGAGCGCGTACATACGAGGTTCAGCGGCTGGGTGGACAAGCTCTACGTCAATTACACGTTCGAGCACGTCCACGAGGGGCAGCCCCTCTTTTCGATATACAGCCCCGAGCTCGTCTCGACGCAGGAAGAATACCTTATAGCCCTCCGCTCGAAGGAGGCGCTCTCGGGCAGCGGGTACCCGGAAATATCCGGCGGCTCCGACGCGCTCCTCGAGGCCGCCGAGAGGAGGCTCAGGCTCTGGGGCGTATCCCGGGGGCAGATAGACGAGCTCGCGAGGACGGGGAAAGTAAAAGAGAATCTCGTCGTCTACTCGCCCGTCTCGGGCCACGTCCTCGAAAAGAACGTCTTCCCCAACATGTACGTCGAGCCCGGCACCGTCCTATACACGATAGCCGACCATTCGAGCGTCTGGGTCGAGGCCGACATATACGAGAACGAGATACCGCTCGTAAAGATCGGCGACGAGGCTACCATGACGCTCGCCGCCCTCCCCGGCCGTGAATTCAAGGGGAAGGTGACTTTCATTTCCCCGCACCTCGACATGAAGACCCGGACGGCAAAGGCGCGCCTCGAATTCCCGAACCCCGACCTCGGCCTCCTCCCCGAGATGTACGCCGACGTCGTAATCGACGTTCCAATGGGCGAAAGGCTGGCAGTCCCCGACTCGGCCGTGCTGCGTACGGGTACGAGCGATATCGTCTTCGTCGACAAGGGCGGCGGCAGGATGGAGATAAGGGCGGTCAGGCTCGGGGCGAAGGCGGGCGGATACTACGAAGTGCTGGGCGGCCTCTCGGACGGGGAGCTCGTCGTCAGCGGCGCACGCTTTCTCATAGATTCCGAGAGCAGGATACAGGACGCGGTGGCGTCGTGGCAGGAGGACGGCCCGGGCCACAGCCACTGATCGGTCGCCACGGAGATAGAGATGATAGACAGGATTATCGAATATTCGGCGAAAAACAGGTTCATCACGATTACGATCGTCGCCTTCATGGCCGTCTGGGGCTACTGGGCGATGAAGAACACGCCGCTCGACGCCATCCCCGACCTCTCGGACGTGCAGGTAATCGTCTACACCGACTGGGACGGCCGGAGCCCCGACATCATCGAGGACCAGATAACGTATCCGATAGTTACGAGCATGATAGCCGCGCCCGGCGTGAGCACCGTAAGGGGGCAGTCGATGTTCGGGACGTCCCTCGTCTACATCATATTCGAGGACGGGACCGACATTTACTGGGCGAGGAGCAGGGTGCTCGAATACCTGAACGAGGTTGCCGGGAGGCTCCCCGAGGGCGTGACCCCCACCCTCGGACCCGACGCGACGGGCGTTGGCTGGGTCTTCCAGTATGCGCTCACAGACGAGACGGGAAAGAGGGACCTCTCCGAGCTCAGGAGTCTCCAGGACTGGTACCTCCGCTACTGGCTCGAATCCGTTCCGGGCGTTGCCGAGGTGGCGAGCATCGGCGGATTCGTAAAGCAGTACCAGATAGAAATCGATCCGAACAAGCTCCTTGCGTACGGCATACCCCTGAACGACGTCATCGAGGCGGTGAAAAAGAGCAACAACGACGTCGGCGGCAGGGTCGTCGAGCTCGCCTCGACCGAGTATTTCGTCAGGGGACGGGGATACATACAATCGACGGAGGACATAGAAAAGATAGCCATCGGCACGAACGGGAGCGGGACGCCGGTCCTCGTAAGGGACGTCGCATCCGTTCACCTCGGGCCCGACATGAGAAGGGGCGCCGCCGAGCTCGACGGCAGGGGCGAGACGGTCGGCGGGATTGTCGTCATGCGCTACGGCGAGAACGCCCTCGACGTCATAGAGGGGGTGAAGCAGAAGCTCGAAGACGTAAAGCCGTCACTACCCGAGGGAGTCGAAATCGTAACGACCTACGACAGATCGAATCTTATCGAAAGGGCCATAGACACACTCCGCGGGACCCTCATCGAGGAAATGATAATAGTGAGCCTCGTCATAATCGTTTTTCTCCTTCACTGGAGGAGCGCCGTAATCCCCATAATCTCGATACCGATCGGGGTCCTCATGGCGTTCATACCGATGTACTACATGGGGCTGAACGCCAACATCATGTCGCTCGGGGGGATCGCCAGAGCGATAGGAGAAATGGTGGACGCCTCTATCGTGATCATAGAAAACGTCCACAAGAAGCTAGAGAAATGGCAGGAGGAGGGCGAGGGAGGCGACAGGTTCCGGGCCGTGATGGAGGGAATGAAAGAGGTCGGAAGGCCTGTATTCTTTTCGCTCCTTATAATAACGGTTTCGTTCCTCCCCGTCTTCACCCTCGAATACCAGGAGGGGAGGCTCTTTAAGCCCCTCGCCTTCACGAAGACGTTTATCATGTTCTTCTCGTCCCTCCTCGCGATAACCATAACCCCCGCGCTCATAGCGCTCCTCGTCACGGGGAGGATAAAGCCCGAGGAAACGAACCCTGTCAGCAGGTTTTTTATAAAGCTCTACAACCCGGTGATGAAATTCGTCCTCCGCTGGAAGCCGACCGTGCTCATAACTTCGATCGTGCTGTTCCTCCTGACGATCGTGCCGTTCTTGAAGCTCGGCTCGGAATTCATGCCGCCCCTTAACGAGGGTTCTATACTCTACATGCCTACCGCCGTGCCCGGCATGTCCATAACGGAGGCGACGCGCGTGCTCCAGATACAGGACCGCATGCTAAAGCAGTTCCCCGAGGTCGAAAGGGTCTTCGGAAAGATCGGCCGCTCGGAATCCCCGACCGACCCGGCGCCGCTCAGCATGGTCGAGACCGTCGTCACGTTAAAGCCCGAATCCGAATGGCGAGACGGCATGACGTGGGACAAGCTCATTGCCGAAATGAACGATTCCGTAAAGCTCCCCGGCATGGCGAACATATTCTGGATGCCGATTCAGACGCGAACGGAGATGCTCACGTCCGGATTCAGGAGCAATCTCGGGATAAAGGTCTTCGGCCCCGACCTCGGGACGATAGAGGAAATCGGCGTCGAAATCGAAAACGCCCTCTCCGGAACGCCCGGGACGAGGAGCGTATTCGCCGAAAGGATTACGGGCGGATACTTCCTCGACTTCGACATAAGCCGTGAGAAGGCGGCCCGGTACGGGCTTACCGTCGGCGACGTCGGCGAAGTTATAGAAACGGCAATAGGCGGCAAGAACATATCCCAGACGGTCGAGGGACAGGAGAGATACCCGGTGAACGTCAGGTACCAGAGGGACTTCAGGACCGACCCCGAAAGGCTCGAAAGGGTCCTCGTCGGGACCCCTTCCGGGGCCCAGGTGCCCGTCACCCTCCTCGCCGACATAAACTTCAGCACGGGCCCCTCCGAGATAAGGAACGAGGACGGACAGAAGGTGGGCTACGTTTTCATCGACGTAGAGGGAAAAGACTACGAGGGCTACGTCAACGAGGCCAGGGAGATTATACGCGATAATGTCGATCTCCCGCCGGGCTACTACCTCGAATGGGCGGGGCAGTACGAATACCTCCAGCGCGTAAAGGAGAGGCTGTCATACATCCTGCCGCTCACGATCTTCATAATATTCCTCCTCCTCTACATTAATTTCGGCTCGGTGACGGAATCCCTCATAGTGCTCTTCACCGTCCCCTTCTCCCTCATCGGGAGCGTGTGGATACTGTATCTTCTCGGATACAACATGAGCATAGCGGTGTGGGTGGGGATAATCGCGCTCGCCGGGCTCGCGGCGGGGACGGGCATAGTCATGATCATGTACCTCGACGAGGCTTACGAGAGACGGGCCAGGAACGGCTCCATGAAAACGGAGAAAGACCTCGACGAAGCGATAATGGAAGGCGCCGTGCAGAGGGTGAGGCCCAAGATGATGACGGTGGCAACGACGATACTGGGCCTGATGCCGCTCATGTGGAGCATGGGCGTCGGGGCGGACATGGTAAAGAGAATCGCTGCGCCTATGGTCGGGGGGCTCGTTACTTCGACCGCACTTACGCTTATAATTATCCCTGTGGTCTATTCGTTCTGGAAAGGAAGGGAGCTGCCGGGCGAAGCCAAACAATAAAGGAGGGAGGTAGCATGAAAACCATATTTCTCCTGATAGTTATTATAGGCGGTGCTTTTTATTATCTCTATTCCGGCCGTTACAACGTTGCGGCCACGGTGCCTCATACAAAGCCGATGGAGTGGATGCTTGGGGAGATGAAGGAGAAGTCCATAGAATACCATTCGAGGGACATAAGCACTCCGGCGCTTGACGACCCTTCGCTCATGGAGAAGGGCTTCGGCCTCTACGACGATATGTGCTCCGGATGCCACGGCGCTCCGGGCGCGGAGCCGGCGAAGGGGTTCAACCCTCCTCCCCCGGCGCTTACAGAAATCGCAGGGGGGCTCGAGCCGCGCGAGACATTCTGGGTGGTCAAGCACGGCATCAAGATGACCGCGATGCTCGAATTCGGTTCGACACACACGGATGACGAGATATGGGCCATAGCGGCGTTCGTGGACAGGCTGCCCGGTATGACTATCGAGGACTACGAGCGCATGAAAGAAGAATCGGACGGACGCGCCCGCTAAGACGGACGATGACGAAGATTTCGTTTCTAAGAAAGGAAACGTCATTTATAATTTTAATTCCGAATTCTACTTCAAGGAGGAAATTTGTATGAACACTCGAATACCAGCCTTAAAGGCGCTCGCCTTCGCGTGCCTTTGTCTTGTAGCGATACTTGGATTCCAGCCCGCGGAATCCAGGGCCGATAACGGCTCACCCGCCGTGAGCCAGGTCGAGTCCAAGTACGTATGCATGATGACGGACCACGTCTTCCCCAAGGAGCAGATACCCGTCGTCGTCGAGAACAAGACTTACTACGGGTGCTGCGAAATGTGCGAGGCGCGCCTGAAATCGAGCGCCGAAAGCAGGGTGGCCGTAGACCCGGTGAGCGGGCAGCAGGTGGATAAGGCGGCCGCAGTCATAGGCGCGACACCGGAAGGCGGCGTCTATTATTTCGAGAGCGTCGAGAATCTTAAGAGCTTTAAGGGAACGCCGGTTTCGGCCGACTGAGAAAGCCGATGCGGGAATGACACGGCGCCCGGTTTCCGGGCGTCGCCGTCAGGCTACTACTATTCTGTTCCGGCCGAGGGATTTTGCCTTGTAAAGGGCCTTGTCCGCCGATTCCAGCAGGAGCTCGGCCGAATTGCCGTGCTCGGAAAAAACCACGACGCCCATCGAAACCTGGACCGAGCTTATGAATCCGCCCCTGTGCCTTACGCGGACCCTTTTAATTTCGTCGTGGAGCTGCTCCGCCCTCCGAAAGGTATTTTCGAGAGAAGAGCCCGGGAGAATGAGGACGAACTCCTCGCCCCCGTAGCGGCATGCTATGTCCTCTCGCCTGATGCCGTCCCTGAAGAAATCCCCTATGCTTTTGAGCAGCATGTCCCCGGCCGTATGGCCGTATGTGTCGTTAAACTGCTTGAAGTGGTCGATATCTATCATTATCAGCCCGAGCGGCTCCTTGTTACGCGTCACGCGGCTTATCTCGCGCTTCAGTGTCTCTTCCATGTAGCGCCTGTTGAAAAGCCCGGTAAGTGAATCGTAAATCGCGAAGTTCTTGAGGGACTCGTGATGCTGTATGTTGGCCAGGCTAAGGGCCGAAAGCTTGGCCGCCGTCGCGGCTATGTGCTGGTCGTATGTATTCCGTGCACGAGTATCGGCCTCGTTTCCCGAGACGCCTCCCTGCTCGATGTATAACAGGCCGAGCGCCCTGCCCCTGGCTACCAGAGGCGCGCAGAAGTAGTCCACGGATTCGGAATGGTCCAGGTGCTGGCAGTAAAGCTCACGGCTGAGGCTGTTCGATATGTGCACACGGGCCAGCCTGAGCGCCCAGCACTTGTCCGGGAGGAACTCACGCTGGCTTTTGATTTCGCCCCAGCTCGTAACGCATTCGAGCAGCGTAAGAATATCGTTGAAAACGAAAAGTCCGCCCGAGCCCCCGGGGAAAAGGAGCTTCGAATAATGGGCGATGATCGTATAGACCTCTTCCTCCGTCCTCGACGCCTGTAAAAGCTCGTCCATCTCGCACAGAAGAAGAAGTTTTTTGTTCTGTACCTCGAGGTCCCCCAGCCTGTCCCTTATCTCGTTTCGTATGGCTTCGGGGCCCTCTTCGTCCGCTCCCGCCGGGAGATCGCCCGTCCCTACTTCGGCTTTCAAGACGGTGCTATCCGGGGCCGGGGCTAAATATTCGCGTTCTTTTTCCTTAACGGAGCCGTTATTTTGGAGGTCGCCGGAGGCTGGTGCGACCCTGAGCCCCGTCTCATGTCGTCTCTCCCGCTCTTCGGCGGCGTTCCGCCCCTTTTCGAGCTGGAGCACGACCGTCCTCGCTATGCTATGCAGCATGGATATCTGCTCGGAGCTCAATTCCTTCGGTGTGAATCCCATGACCGAGAGCGACCCGAGCTTGTGTCCGGCGTCGTCCGTGAGGGGCACCCCGGCTATAAAATTTATGTCCTTCAGCCTGTTCAGAAAAGGATTACGCTTTGTTCTGTCGTCTTCGAGCGGGTTGGATATAGACAGAAAGTCGCCCTGGTTATTAATAACGTAGGCCCCGAAAGACTTGTCCCGTGGGACTTCCGCCACGTCCGTATCGAGCCCGGTCACGGATTTAAACCACTCCCGGCCCTCGTCGACGAATGTGATCAGCGCGATGGGGGTTTTGCATATATAGGCGGCGAGACGGGATATCTCGTCGAATGCCTCTTCGGGCGCAGTGTCGAGAACCCCGTATTCGAGGAGGGCCCTGTAACGCTCCACCTCTTCGTCATGAAACCTCATGCCGCCGTTCCTGACATTATCGTAGTCGCTGTTCATGTATATATACTACTGCCGGGGAAAAACCCATAACCCAGAGCTTTTATTATAGCACAACGCCCCCGGGATTTCGCCGGGTCGTGAAAGAAACGGGCTTCCGGCCCGAAACGGCCTTAATATCCTGTATAATATGAAAATTTCACAGGATTGGCTATAATATCTCACATCTCCCTTAAAAGCAGGCCGGATGAGAATAATCAATTCTATTATCAAATACACCGTTCTTGCGGTCATCCTTATAATTTTGGCGGTCCTGGCGTATGCGCTCTTCGGTGACAGGGACATCACGAAGACTTCGCCCCTCGTCGGAAAACAATCCCCGGGCTTCACGATAAAACTCTACGACGGAAAGAGAATTTCCTCGGAAGAGCTCAAGGGGAAGACGGTGCTCCTCAACTTCTGGGCGTCCTGGTGTATCCCCTGCCGCCAGGAGGCCCCGGCTCTCGAAGAGGCGTGGCAGAGGTATAAGGACGAGGACGTCGTGTTCCTCGGCGTCAACGTCTGGGACGACAACGAGAACGCCATGTCGTACATGGAGAGGTTCGGCGGACAATACCCGCACGGCATAGACCCCGAAGAGGAGATACAGGTAGATTTCGGAATCGGGGGGGTGCCCGAGACATACTTTATCGACAAGACGGGCAAGATACGGGACAAGTACAACGGCCCGCTCACGGACGAGATAATCGACTACTATCTCGAGAGGGCCATGAAGCCGGCCGAGGCCGAGACTTCTTAACCGCCGGCGGAGCAATATTATTACGTTAACGTGCACAAAGAAATACAGGGATATTATCACTCTGGCGCTGACCGTGCTGTTCCTCTTTTCCCCGGCCGCCATTGCGACCGAGAAGACCCTCGACGACAGGGTGAACGAGATCGCCTATCTCCTCATGTGCCCCGTCTGCCAGGGGCAGAGCGTCGCCGAGTCGAACTCGAACCTCGCGAACGACATGCGGCAAATAGTAAGAAAGCAGCTCGAAGAAGGGAAGACCAACCAGGAAGTGCTCGACTACTTCGTAAAACGCTACGGCGACTCCATACTGGCGTCGCCCCCGAAAAAGGGGATAAACTGGCTCCTCTGGGTAATGCCCGGTGTGGCGGTCGTCCTGGGTGCGGTGGGAATCGCGCTCTTCCTGCATAAATCCAGGCGGCCAGAAAACGACGTCGAATTCATCCCGGCGGCTCCCGGGGAAGAATCTGAAAGCGAGTATTTAAAGAAGGTGGACGAAGAGCTGAAAAAGTACGAGTGACGCATCATCGGCGGCGGGGCAAGGCTCATTCACCGCGGAATAGTACCTCGGCAATCTCCAGAACCTTTTCCATACCGTCCGGAATATCCAGCCAGTGAATCTCCTTATCAGCCCTTAGCCACGTCATCTGGCGCTTGGCGAAGCGTTTGGTGTCGCGTTTTATGAGCTCGACGGCCCTTTCGAGATCGATCTCCCCGTCGAGATAAGCGTTTATCTCCTTGTATCCAATGGACTGCATGGGCTTGAGCCCCGGGCCGTATCCCACGGCGCGGAGGCGGCGCACCTCGTCCACGAGCCCGGCCGAGATCATGCCGTCCACCCTCGCGTCTATCCTGCGCCTGAGCTCTTCTCTTTGGACGTTTATACCGATTTTCACGTAATCGTAATCGCGGACGCCGAATTCGTGGAGGGACTGGAGGAGCGACATCTTCTGACCTGTAAGCTCGTACACCTCGAGGGCCCTCTCCGTCCTTACGTAATCCCTGGGATGAATCTTCGAAGCCGATTCCGGGTCTATAGAGGCGAGCCTCCGGTAAAGATACTCCGGCCCGTGCTCCGCCCTCTCCTTCCCGAGCGCCGCCCTCAGCCCGCGGTCGGCGGGGAGGCCCTCGATAAGGCCCGAGAGGAGCGCCTTTACATACAGGTACGTCCCGCCCGCGACTATTATTTTTTTACCGGCCGCGGCGAGAGACTCTATGACCGAAGAGGCCTCGCGCCTGAAGGTCCCGGCGTTAAACTCTTCGTCGGGTTCAAGGATGTCTACAATGTGATGCGGCGTCCGGGCCCTCTCTTCGGGGGGGGGCTTCGCCGTTCCTATGTCGAGATGCCTATAAACCTGGAGGGAGTCCGAGCTTACGATCTCACCGTCCAGGGCCCCTGCGATTTCCATCGCGAGCCGGCTTTTGCCGGATGCCGTGGGGCCTAGGATGACGAGCAGTCTCGGTTTCTTTTCTTTCACCGCTTTTCTTCGGAAAAAGGAACGTAAGACCGGAGAACCGTTAGGCCCGCCGGTCTCGAGACAATTCTAGAGTGCGTTGTTGGTGTAATTCTCTATATCTTCGCCAAGGGCCTGCTTACGGCTGAGCCTTATTCTACCGTCGTTCTCCCTGCTGATACACTTGACGAGTATTTCGTCATTTTCCTGAATGACGTCGGTCACGCTATTGACCCTGTTCGGGGCAAGCTCGGATATATGAACGAGTCCGTCCTTACCGAAGCCGAGCTCGACGATAGCGCCGAAATCGAGTATCCGTTTTACGGTTCCCCTGTAAATCTTCCCGACCTCTATCTCCTCGACAATACCCTGGATGATCTTGACGGCCCTGTCGCATGCATCCCTGTCGGGCGATGCGATGTTGACCCTGCCGCTGTCGTCGATGTCTATCTGCGCGCCGGTAACCTCGACTATCTTCTTTATGGTCTTCCCGCCGGAGCCTATGACGTCCTTTATCTTCTCCGGGTTAATCTGTATGGAGATTATCCTCGGCGCGAACGGCGATATGTCGCCCCTCGGCTGGTCGAGTATCCCGTCCATTTTGTCGAGGACGACCATCCTCGCGTTATTCGCATGCTCGAGCGCCGTCGAAAGAATGTCCCTCGTGACGCCGATAACCTTGATATCCATCTGTAGCGCCGTGACGCCCGCCCTCGTGCCGGCGACCTTGAAGTCCATGTCGCCGAGGTGGTCCTCGTCGCCTAGTATGTCCGTCAGTATGACGAAGCTGTCTTCCTCTTTAATGAGGCCCATCGCTATGCCGCCCACGGGAGCGCTTATGGGTACGCCCGCGTCCATGAGCGAAAGCGCCGCGCCGCAGACTGTCGCCATCGAAGAGGAGCCGTTCGATTCCAGGACGTCCGATACGACCCTCACCGTGTACGGGAACTGGTCCTTCGGCGGAAGCACCGGCAGTATCGCCCTTTCGGCGAGCGCTCCGTGCCCTATCTCCCTTCTGCCCGGCCCGAGCCTGTGGCTGACTTCGCCGACACTGTAGGGAGGGAAGTTGTAGTGGAGCATGAAGGTCTTCGTGATGTCGCCTTCGAGAGAATCGATCCTCTGCTCGTCGTACGCCGTCCCGAGCGTCGCCGTAACCGCAGCCTGGGTCTCGCCCCTCGTAAACAGCGCCGAGCCGTGGGCGCGTGGGAGGAATCCGACCTGGCCGTCTATGTTCCTGACGTCGGTATAACCCCTGCCGTCGAGCCTTATCCGATCCTTCACGATGAGGTCCCTGACGAGGGCCTTAAGAACCTTCTCGAAGGGCTTTGAAATTTTTACCTCCTCTTCTTCGGGATGAAGAGAGGCTATGTGCTCTTCTGTTTCCTGCTTGATGCTCTTTATGCGCTCGCGCCTTTCGGCCTTTGAGGAAGATACGAATGCTTCCTTAAGCTTCTGCCCGGCGAACGTCAGTATCTCGTCCTGAAGAGGGTCTTCCTCGGCCAGGCCTTCGTACTGTCTCTTTTCCACATCGAGTCCTGAAACAAGGTCTTCCTGGAGCTTCACGAATTCCTGTATGGACTCGTGGGCGAACATGAGAGCGTCCACTATCTCGGCCTCGGGAACTTCCTTCGCCCCGCCCTCGACCATCACTATCGCGTCCTTCGTGCCCGCGACGACTATATTCATATCGCTCTCGGCGAGCTCCTTCTTCGTCGGGTTGCATATGAATTTTCCTTCGACCCTTCCGACCCTCACGGCCGCGAGCGGCCCGGCAAACGGGACGTCCGAAACCATGAGCGCGGCTGAAGCCGCCGTAAGCGACAACACGTCCGGGTCGTGGTCGGCGTCGGCCGAAAACACGGTGATGATGATCTGCGTCTGGAACGTGAAGTCCTTTGCGATGAGCGGCCTTATCGGCCTGTCTATAAGCCGCGAAGTAAGAACTTCTTTTTCGTTCGGCCTGCCTTCTCGCTTGAAGTAGCCGCCGGGTATTTTCCCTGCTGCGGACGGCCTTTCCTGGTAGTTAATCGTGAGGGGAAGGAAGTCCTCACCCTCGGTCTTTTCATCCACTGCGACGACGGTAGCCAGTACCGCCGTGTCCTCGTTACGCGCGAACACCGCCCCGCTGGCCTGACGCGCCAGCGAGCCCGTATCGAGCTCGTATCGTTTCCCGAAAATCCGGGTTTCGACTTTTTTTGGTTGATTGCTCAAAACTAAACCTCCTTAAACCCTACTTTCGCAGTCCGAGTTTCTGTATGAGTTCCGGGTAACTCTCCGGGTTGTGCCTTTTAATGTAATTGAGAAGCCTTCTCCTCTTTGCAACCAGCGATACCAGCCCGCGCCTCGAATGAAAATCCTTGGGCGCCTTCTCCGCGTGAGCCGAAAGGTCCTGTATACGGCGGCTAAGGATAGCCACCTGGACCTCGGACGAGCCGACGTCTTTCGGATGATGAGCGAATTCGCTTATTATCTGTGATTTCTCTTCCTTATCTATAGGCATTTAATGCCCTCCTCAATAAGATATAAAAATATCCGCCTTCAATTCAGGACGCGGAGCAGCCTGAGCACGACTTCGCCGTCCTCGGCGTCGTCGATACCGAACGCATCCATAAGGGCCTGGGTGACGGAAATGAGCCTGCCGTCTTCGTAGACGCCCATCTTGTCGACTGTCTTGAAATCGGGGATGTCGATATTTTTTAAACTTGTCTTTCTTATCTGTTTTCCTTTCCTTATATCCGCCGCCAGATCGCGCCCGACGTCGACGCGCGCCATGTGCGACAACGCGTCTTCGAGAGGCATGAGCCTGACGCCGCCTTTCGTTAAATCTTCGATCGTCACGGCGCGCTCGAGCCCGAATCCGTCGCTTTCAATCCTTCTCAGCTCCGCAAGGTGTCCGCCGCAGCCGAGCTCGTCGGCTATATCGGAGGCCAGTACGCGAACGTACGGTCCGCGCGAACATTTTACCATAATCCTGATAAAAGGCGGATTTAAATCCAGGAGCTCAAGTTCCTTTATCGTCACGCTTCTCGGAGCTCTATCCACTTCTACCCCCTTTCGAGCATAGTCGTAGAGCCTCACCCCGCCCTTTTTCAATGCCGAAAACATTGGGGGAATCTGATTAATTTTACCTATAAATTTAGAAAATACACCTTGAAGGGCGATTTTATCTATGTCCGGGGGGGCCTCCTCGGAAACGACTTTCCCGGTGAGATCCATGGTATCCGTCCTTACGCCGAGCCTTATGAGCGCCTCGTATTTCTTGTAACCGCTATTCATAAAAGGAATTATTTTCGTGGCATCGTTTACGCAGATCGGCAAAACGCCGGTGGCGAACGGGTCGAGCGTGCCCGTATGGCCCGATTTCTTTATTTGAAGAAGCCTGTTTACGGTGTTCACCGCCGCCCTCGAGGTCATACCTTCGGGCTTGTCGAGGACTATCACACCATTCATTTAAGCTCCCCGCTTATACAGCCGAACACCTTCGACTGCACTTCCTCGAGCACTCCCTCGACGGAGCAGCCCGCGGCCTTCTTATGCCCGCCGCCCCCGAAATGCTCGGCGATCCTGGCGACGTCCACGTCCCCCTTGGACCTGAGGCTTATCTTCCAGTAGGGGGATCCGTTCCCGGTCTCTTCCCTGAACGCGACCGCAACCTCGACGCCCTTTATGCTCCTCGGTATGTTGACGAGCCCCTCGGTATCCTCCCTCCGTGCGCCCGCTTTCTCGAACATGCTTCTGTCGATCACGACCGAGGCGACCCTGTTCCCTTCCCGGACGCTCAGGGTGGGAAGCACAAGGGCCACGAGCCGGAGCTTCCGGAGCGGCTCGCTCTCGAAGAGGGCTTCGGATATCTCGGACGGGTCCACCCCGTGCTCTACGAGCTCCGAGGCGTCCCTGAACGTCACAGGGTTCGTGTTCGAATACCTGAACGACCCCGTGTCGCTCACTATAGTAGTGTATAAATTTTTCGCTATCGCTTCGTCTATCCCCACCGACATCGTCTTTAAGAGAAGGTATACGATCTCTCCCGTCGAAGAAGACCCGGAATCGAGAAGACGTATGTCGGCGGATGTGCTGTTCGTCTGGTGGTGGTCTATTATGACTACCTGTCTGCATCGTCCGGCCTTAAGGAAATCCTCGAATTCGCCCCCGGCCCGGCTCGTTCCGGTGCAGTCGACGGCAAAGGCCAGGTCGAAATTGCCGGCGCCTTCGAGAGACGTTTCGATCCTCTCCGAGCCCGGAAGGAAAGTCAGGAGCTCGGGCACACCGTCCTTATTGTAAAAAACCACCTCTTTCCCCAGCTTTTCGAGCCCGAGCCCGAGCCCGAGCGTCGAGCCGAGCGCGTCGCCGTCCGGGTTTTCGTGCGATGTGACGAGTACTCTGTCAGAATTGTGAATGGCGTCGATTACGGCCTTCATCTCTTCATTCACCGGAAATCTCCTTTAGTATTTCGTCTATTCTGTAGCTCTTTTCGAGCGCGGCGTCGAATATGAATTTTATGTCCGGCACCTTTCTCATCCTCAGCCTTGACGCGAGCTTCCCGCGGACAAACCCCCTGGCGCTTTCGAGCCCCGAAAGGGCTTCGTCCTTCCCGGCCTCCCCGCCGGGCAGCGTAAAATAAATCTCGGCCATTCCGAGATCCGACATCCTCACTTCCGTAACGGACACTCCGCTTACGCGCGGGTCCTTGATCTCTCCCCTGACCAGCATCCCCGATACCTCCTTCAGTATCTGGTCGCCTACCCTGCTTGACCTCTTTGCCATCGGCCGGTCCTGTCTCCTAATAATGTATTATCTCGAGCTCCCGCTGCCCCATCTCGACGAGCCCGGTGGACTCGATGAAATCGGTCACCTGGTCGAGGACCGAATTCACGAAACGGGTTTCGTTACCGACGAAGGCCATCCCTATCGTGGTTTTCTGCCAGAGGTCGAGCGAGCCCACCTCCGATATGGAAACATTTGTGAACCGGGATTGTACTCTATGAATAAGGCTTTTTACAATCTGCCTCTTTGCCTTGAGCGATCTGCTGCCATTCATGTACAGGTCAATGCGAACTATACCTATAACCATCTATAACTTGCGCGCTAAAGCTCTTGTTTAAATTCCTCGTGCGTGTAGAACTCCAGTATATCTCCTACCTTTATATCGTTAAATCTCTCGATGCCGATACCGCATTCGTAACCCGCATTGACCTCTCTGACATCGTCCTTGAAACGCTTGAGCGACGAAAGCCTTCCTTCGAAAACCGTAACGCCGTCCCTGACTACCCTTACGTTATTGTCTCTCGCCACCTTTCCGTCGGTAACCATGCAGCCCGCGATGGTCCCTATCCTCGATATGGTGAACGTCTCCCTGATTTCCGCGTGGGCGGTAATCTTTTCCTTCACTATCGGGTCGAGGAGGCCTTCCATCGCGCTCCTTACCCTGTCGATGAGCTTGTAGATTATGGAATGGAGCTCGAGGGATATGCCTTCCCTTTCGGCGATTTCGAGCGCCTTTACATCGGGCCTCACGTTAAAGCCCACGATTATCGCGTCGGATGCGCTCGCGAGGACGACGTCCGTCTCCGTTATGCCGCCGACGCCGGAATGCACGATCTTCACCTGGCATTTTTCGGTGCCGAGCTTGCTTATCGATTCGGAGACCGCCTCGACGGAACCCTGCGTATCGGCCTTGACTATGAGCGGGAGCTCCTTGGCCTCGTCCTGCTCGAGCGACTCGAAGAGGTTTTCGAGCGTGGGCTTTCTTTCCTTCGCGACCGCCGTCTCGCGTATCTTGGTCTCCCTGTGCGAGATGACGTCCTTCGCCGCCTTTTCGTCCTTGACCACGTAGAAGCGGTCCCCGGCCTCGGGCACGCCCGAAAGACCCATAATTTCGACGGGCATCGACGGACCGGCCTCTTTCACCCTCTTGCCCTTGTCGTCGATGAGCGCCCTTACCTTGCCCACGGTCGTTCCGGTAACCAGATAGTCCCCGATCCCGAGCGTTCCTTCCCTGACTATGACGGTTGCAACCGGGCCCCTTCCCTTGTCGAGCACGGCCTCTATGACGAAGCCGTTTGCCCTCTTCTCCTTGTCCGCCTTGAGCTCTAAAATGTCCGCCTGAAGGAGCACGAGCTCAAGTAGCTCCTTTATACCGGTTCTCTGCTTCGCCGAAACTTCGGCGAAGAGCGTATCGCCGCCCCACTCTTCCGAGATAAGCCCTATCTCCGAGAGCTGCCGCTTTATTCTTTCGAGATTGGCCTCGGGTTTATCTACCTTGTTTATCGCGACTATTATCGGCACCTCGGCCGCACGCGCGTGGTTTACGGCCTCGATAGTCTGCGGCATAACGCCGTCGTCGGCCGCGACGACCAGTATGACGACGTCCGTAACTTTGGCGCCTCTTGCGCGCATGGCGGTGAATGCCTCGTGGCCCGGGGTGTCTACGAACGAAACCGTGCGCCCGTCGACGTCTACCGAATATGCGCCGATGTGCTGCGTGATGCCCCCGGCTTCGCCTTCCACCACGTTCGTCTGCCTTATGGAATCGAGGAGGGTCGTCTTGCCGTGGTCTACGTGTCCCATGACCGTGACAACGGGAGGACGCTGCGGAAGCTCCCTGTTCTCGCTCGTGTCCGGCTCTTCCAGAAGGAGGTCCTTCTCTTCGAAGATATCCACCGACACGTCGAAATCGAATTCTTCGGCGAGGAGCGCCGCCGTCTCGTGATCGAGGGCCTGGTTCACGGTGGCCCTCATACCCATGCTTATAAGTTTCTTTATTAGTTCGCCGGCCTTTATGCCCATCATCCTGGCGAGCTCGCCGAGATTGATGGATTCGCCGATTTTAACCGTGCGCCGGGACGGTTTCCCCGGGAAGGGAATGACCCTCGAGGCATCATCCACCGCAGCCCCTGCCGACCGTTGATCCCTCTGACCCTGAATCCCCCTTCCTCCGAAGCCTCTTTCTCTCTGGAAACCATGGGGAGCGGGCTTGGTCTTCGAGCGCCTGTCGTCGACCAGGTACTCCCTCTTCCTTCCGGGGAGCTTCGTGCGGAACGCCTTTCTCAGCTCTTCGAGCGTATCCTCGTCTATTATTTCTTCCCGCTTCGGCTTGACTCGGCTGCTGCGGACCTTTTTCTTGTTCTTCTTGGCGGCTTCATCGGACTCGTCCTTGTCTCCGGCCCTCGCGTCGCCCTTGGCTTCGACCGCTTGCACGCCCGCTTCGGCCCCGTTTACGGCCGCGCCGTTGGTTTCTGCCGGAATCGCCCCTTCTTCCTGCGCCTGGAGCACGGCTTCGTCTTCGGCGGAAATTTCCTCGCCCCCCGCCTCTTCCGTAGCCGCCTCACCGGGTTCGTCCGCCGCCGGAGAAGCATCGGCCCGGGACGCGTCCCCAGCCTCCGCCGCCGGCTGCGCGGCCTCTTCCTCCGCCGGTTCTTCCTGCTTCTTTTTCCTTCTTATAACGACGCGCTCGCCCTGTCTCCTTTCGACTACCTCCTCGCCTTTCTCGGAGCGGAACACCCTCACCTTCTCCGTGTCGTCGACAGGCTTTTGGGCCCCTTCTCCGCCCTGGGACGAAACAATCCTGTCCCTTATTTTCTGGGCCTCTTCGTCCGAGATGGAGCTCGCATGGCTCTTGACCGAGATGCCGAGTCCCTTGGCGACGTTAAGGATTTCTCTATTGGACTTGTTCAAATCTTTAGACAGTTCGTAAATTCTGACATTGGACATATCGAGCGCACCAAGTGCTAAAAATACCTCCGCTTTTTAATGATCTACGGTTATCCGGAGTAGAGTACCAAAGTTTACTTTACTATGCAAAAAAACAGCTGGATACAATAATACTTATGCAGCCGGAAACCGGCCTTGGACGGCCCTTTCGGGCATGTCTTCGAGTGAGAAAATTTTTACCGGAAAACTCCCTTATTCCTGCTCCGTGAGCGGCTCTTCCTCAGGCCGAGGCTGATCGGTCTCCGTCTCGGCCGCCTCGGGCGCCTCCTGCGCTTCACCCGGATACCCCGCCTCGGGGGCCTCCTGTACCGGCTCTTCCTCTATAGACATCTGCTCCAGCCTGTCCTTGAGCGCTATCCTTGCAGCCGTCTGGAGCTTGACGGCGTCTTCCTCGCTCCTGAGCCCCGCAGATTTTGTCAGGGTCTCGGGGTCGGAGAACGCTATGTCTTCCAGCTTGTGGAATCCTTCTCCGTAGAGAAGGTTCGCCGTAACTTCCTTTACGTTGGGGAGAGACATCAAAAGATGCACGACGTCCTGCTGTTCGCGCTTTACCTGCGACTCGGTCTTGATGTCGATTCTCCATTCGGCCAGCTGCGAAGCCAGCCTCACGTTCTGCCCGCGCCTCCCTATGGCGAGGGAAAGCTGATCGTCGTCGACGATTATCTCCATGGACTTGTTGTCGTCGTCGATTATCACCTTGCTCACGCGTGCGGGAGACAGGGCGTTACAGGCAAAGCGGGCCGGGTCCGGGGACCACGGCACGATGTCTATCTTCTCGCCCTTGAGCTCCTGGATGACGTTCTGTACCCGTGAGCCGCGCATGCCTACGCACGCGCCTACCGGATCGACGTCCGTATCGCTCGATGTAACGGCTATCTTCGTGCGCCCGCCCGGGTCCCGCGATATGGCCTTTATCACCACTATCTGGTCTCCGATCTCCGGGACCTCGGATTCGAAGAGCTTCTTCACGAAGTCCTTGTGAGCGCGGGACAGTATGAGCTGGGGGCCGCGCTTGGTTTCCTTGATCTCGAATAGTATCGCGCGGAGCCTTTCCTTGGGCTTGTAGTATTCCCTCGGCACCTGGTGCTCCGGGGGCAGGATGGCCTCCGTCCGCCCGAGGTCGACTATGATGTTTCTCCTTTCGACCCGTCTCACGATGCCGCTTATGAGCTCGCCCCTTCTGTTCTTGAACTCCTCGTAAATTACCTTTCCTTCGGCCTCCTTTATGCTCTGGAGGATTTTCTGCTTTGCGTTCTGAATCGCTATCCTGGTGAATTCGGGATTGATCTTCACTCCGATCTCGTCCCCGAATTCAGCTTCCGGGTCGAGGTCGTGCGCCGATTCGAGCGTGATCTCAGTGTCGGGGTCCTGTAGGTCCTCGACCACCGTCTTGAACTCGAAGAGCTCGACGTCGCCGTCGTCCTCGTTGAAATGCACTTCGAGCTCCTTGTCCTTGTCCTGCATGCGGAACAGCTTCTGGGCCGCGGAAAGAACCGCTTCCTCGACAGCGCTAACTATCTCGTCCTTGTCTATCCCCTTGTCCTTGCAGACAGAATCCATTACTCTGCTAAGCTCAGTCATAGTCGCCATCTAGTCTTGCCCCCTTAAAAATCCAGTTCCAAGTTCGCTTTCTCTATCGACCCGTATGGTATCTCGTAACGGGCGCCCTCGGCTTCAACGGTCACGACGCCGTCCTCGATACCGGCCAGCGTGCCTATGAACACCTTCTTTTTATCTATTTCCTCGTTCGTCTTTATCTTCACCTTGCTGCCTGTAAACCTCGCGTAATCGGCCGGGTTCCTGAGAGGCCTCGTGAGGCCCGGCGACGACACTTCGAGCGTGTAGGACGAGGGTATGATGTCGTGCACATCGAGGAGCGTCCCCAATTCCCTGCTCACGAGCGCGCAGTCGTCTACCGTAACGCCCTCTTCCTTGTCTATGAATACCCTTAAAATGCCTCTTTTGCCCGAGCCCTTGTATTCGACGTCAAAAAGCTCAAGGCCCTTCCCTCTCAAGAGGGGCTCCAGCAGCTCCTTGACGTTAAACACGATATCTTCTGACATTTATATATCATAAAATCCCGGTCTATATAGCAAAAATCCCGGTTCCGGGATTTATCCCGCCGATTTATCCCGTTCGGACGCTTCCAATTAAAAAAGCGGGGGTTACCCGCTTTTCGTCGTTAAATAGTACCTTACCACGCGGGATAGAGCAAGAACGTTACGGCATTGTTTTGGGGGCATGGCCCTTGGATTTCAGGGACTTAAGCTTACCGTACAGGGATTCGAGCGCAGTTATTTCATGCGCTCCGCCGTCCCCGCCGAACCTTATATAAAGGTACTTGTCCGTAAGCTCGTCCACGATGCCCGCACCCGGAAAGGAAGAGCTTTTAAGATAAAACGAGAACTCCCTCTGAGTCATGTAATCGGGCCTCGAAAAGCCTCTTTTGGAGAGGAGCTTAAGGGCGTTACCGTATATAATCGTCGCCCTCTCGGGGGCGCCTCCCTTCCCCCTCCTGAAAAGCGCCCCAAGTCCGGTCCTCGTAACGAGTATCCATACGGCGGTCCCGGAGAGCACTATCAGGGCGACCACCGTCCCGTCCGGCCTCGAGAAAAGCCCGCTCGGGCCCGCAAGCCTCCCCCGGCGCCACTTCCACCTGTCCCTTATGTCGTTAAAGAGGCGTATCTGGTCCCTCTGGCTGAAGTCTATGACGTACCTGTTCCACCTGTACCTCAGGTAATCGACGTAGGACGATATGAAAGACGCCGTGGCCGGCATGTCCGCGCCGCCTTCGGGGGTGGCGTCGAAGGTAACCCATCCGTATTCGGGGAAATAGGCCTCGGCCCACGAATGGGCGTCGCTCTCCCTGACCAAAAAGAATTGCCCGTGCTCGTTCCATTCCCCGCCTATGAAGCCGTTCACGACCCTGGCCGGGATGCCGGCTTCCCTGAGTAAAACGACCATGGCAGTGGAAAAATACTCGCAGTGCCCTTCCTTTATATCGAAGAGGAACTCCTCCAGCGGATATTCGCCCCTCCCGCCTTCGAGAGTCCGCGTGTAGCCGTAGTTCATGAGAAGATAGCGCTTTATGGCGAGCGCCTTGTCGTATGCGTTTCCACCCGGCGACGTTATATTCCGCGCGAGCTCCGAAACCCCGGGCGCGAGCGGCGGGAGCTGGAGATATCTCTCGAATTCAATGTCTGAATAGTCCACGCCGGCCCCCCTCAGGTCGCCCGCAGGCGGAGTGTAGACGTCCGAGTACGCGAGGTACTTTATCCTGCCGGAAATCCTCCCGGGGAGTATGTAGGAATCGTTCACCTGCGCGACGCGGCCGCCGGGAACGGAGCCGTACGAAACGGGGAAGTTGGCCGCGAACAGAATATCGGTGTCGAGCGACTCGGTTATAACCTCCTGCGCGAGATGCCCCCCCGTCCTCCCCTGCCCCGGGCGCGCCCGGGGGGCGGTCTCGGGGCCGCCGTAACGCCCCCCGCCCGTCGCCTTCCACGCGGCGCCGTCGAATTCGTCGAGCGCAATGCCCCGCCAGTAAAGCGGCGCCGGGAGATCATCCACGCTCCGGTTGAGTATTCTCACCATCATGACGGGCGAGCTGTCGAGCTTTATCTCCCCCACACGTCCGAGCCTGACCTCGTCCGAAAAACCGCTCCGGAGATCGCCCGAGCGGAGGAAATCCGTCCTTAGATAATTCCCTCTCATCCTTGGGACAGTGACGAATATGAGCGCCGCGAGGAGGAATATTCCGAAGCTTAATAGAAAAGTCGTGCTGAGGAACATCGGCGTCACGACCCCGGGGTCGCCGTCCCCCGACGAGACCCCCGCGTCGAGCGAAGCCTTCCTCATCTCGTAGATCATGAGCGCCCATATCGCCGCGGCTATGTAAAGGACGAAGGCGACGGCGAAGGAAAAGCTGATGGTGATTATAGCCCCGGCGAGGAACTGAAAGAAGCTGAGGACGTATATCTGGACGACGTCCCGCATCCTCTTTTTCCCGAGGAGCTTTAAAACCTGCGTGAATATAAGAAAGTCGAGGACGACCCTGAACGGCTCGAGCCCGAAGAGGAGTATGGCTGCGGCGGAATACGCGACGAGAAGGACGGCGAGCGCAGCCCCCACCCTGCCGCCGACGAAGTAGTCCTTGCCGTAGAGCTCGCTCACGAAGCTTGCCGTAAGGGCGAGGACGAAGACCGCGGCCGTCGGCACGCCCACCCCGCCCGACATGAAGATCGACAGGAAACCCACGAGGGCTATAAGGTGTGTGAATACGGAAAGGGCGCGCGAAATCTTCATCAGGTACCCGGAAGACTGTCAAGGTTAAAAAAGGAAACGCCGGCAAGACAGAGGAGTCCCCCGAAACGAATTTTATACCCGGCCGGTTTTCGTGTAAACGAGCGGGGGCCTGTGAAAGCCGGTAAGGGAAGCGGGCTACTGAACCGTTTCGCCCTGCTGCATCTGCCTTAGCTCTCTCATCTCTTTTAGCTTCCTTTCCTTGTATCTGGCCCTGATGTTGTGGAGCGACTCTTCCTGCTCGCGGGTGAGGATGTTCTTTATCTTGAGGAACATGTCTACCTTTATCCTCGTGAGGGCGGCTTTTATGTTCTCTATATCGTCCGTCATATGCATGACCTCTTCCCTCGAGCACTGGGGCTCACGGAGCTTCGTCAGAAGCTCGGACTCCCTCTGCCGGAGCTCTTTCTGATGCACGATTATCTCTTCTTTATACGAGGTGAATACGCTCTCTATCTCGTCCGCCTGGTCCTGGGTGAGCTCCATCTCTTCGGCGATCTTCGGGTTCTTCCACCACTTGTAGTAGACCTCCCCGCCGAAGTATCCGTATGCGCTCGCGGTCATGAGGAAAGGCAGGGTCAGTATAAATATCGACGCCCTCAATTGAAGCCTCCGTTTCCGTTTATGTTGACGACGTCTATTCCGCCGTCCCACGGGCCGTATATTTCGAGGGCGGCCGTCGTGTCCCTTGAGGTAGCGCTGTCGAGCTCGAGGAGAAGCATGTCGTCCTGCACGTCCCGGTCGGCGACGACATTGCCGCCAGGGTCGCCGGTGAATATAACGAGCGAGAATATTCCGACGACAAGCACGGAGGCGAGGGCCCCCGCGAGCTTCCACCCGGCCCCGGAATGCCAGAGCGAGCTCCAGAATCCCACGCGGGCCTCTTCCTTTTCGACCCTGCTCCAGAATTCGGATACGTAATCGTTCCCGGGCTCTATCTCCTCCCACTCTCCGAGCAGTCTCCAGACCTCGTTCGAATTCGAAAAGAGCTCGGAGCACTCGGCGCAGCCTGAAAGGTGGGATTCGACGAGTACGCGGCCCTCCCCGGCCAGGTCGCCCGAGGAATGGCTGACCACCATTTCTCTCAGATCTTTACACTCCATAATCCCCTCCTTCGGACAAATAGGGCTTAAGTCTCTCTATAAGTTTCATCCTTCCCCTGTGGACGTAAGCCTTCACCGCGCCCACGGTGCATTCGAGCACGTGGGCGACCTCTTCGTATGATAAACCCTCGTATTTACACAACAGAATAGCAACCTTTTCCCTTTCGGGCAAAGACTCCATGGCCTCGAATATGACGCCCATGATTTCCTTCCTGTAGATTATGTCGTCCGCTATGTCGAGGGCGGGGTTTCCCGTGGCGTCCCCGCTGTCGTCTATCTCGTCGAGGCTGAGACTGTTATTGCCTTTCTTCTTGACGTACGTCAGGCTGACGTTGGTGGCGATTTTATAAAGCCAGGTGGAGAACTTGGCCTCGGGCTTATACTGCCCGGCCGACCTGTAAATGCGGAGGAAAACCTCCTGCGCAAGGTCTTCGGAATTATCCCTGCGATTGGTAAAACGGTAGATGTAATTTACCACCCCTTTATAATGCCTCCTCATGAGCTCGCTGAACGCGCCGTCGTCCCCGGACTTCGTCCTCAACATGAGCTCTATGTCACTTTCCATTTGGACGCCATAAAGTCTTTATAGTATTAACCCCGAAATGCAGAAAAAGTTACAAACCCCTGATTTCCCCGTGTAATCCGGCCGGCGCCGGGGTTAAGACAGGGCCGGAAATCCGCCGTCACGCCCCGGCGGAAGCCTGAAAGTATAACCTGTAAACCGGGATATGTGGATAAAATCGGCTCACGGGTTCTGGCATGCGGGCCCGAGGCCCTTGTCTTTCCTTCATTTTTCACCCCGGATCGGGCAAACGACGCCCGAAGCCCGTTGTCCCGCCACGTGCTCATGCGGCCGGAAGGACCTTCTTCTGCAATATGGAAATGAATACGCCGGGAAATCCGAAAAGCCGGGTGGGGAGGCATGCACGCGGCGGCCGGGAGAGTCTTTCCGGCCCGGATCGTCGCCGGATGAAAAGGCGTTCAAACCGGTTAACCCCTAAAGCCCGCAGCAAATCCTATTTCTTTTTAATCCTTTCCAGATACTCTCCCGACCTCGTGTCCACCTTAATAACGTCGCCCTGGTCGATAAAAAGCGGCACCTGAATCGTCGCGCCGGATTCGAGGACGGCAGGCTTGGTGGCGCCGGTGACGGTGTCCCCCCTCATCCCGGGCTCGGTCTCGACGATTGCGAGCTCGACCGCCGTCGGAAGGTCGACGCCCATGGGCTTACCGTTAAAATAGAGCACCGTGACTTCCTGCTGCTCCTTCAAGAAGTCGGCCGACTCCCCGACCTCGTTCGGTGAAAGGCCGTACTGCTCGTAGGTATCCGTATCCATGAAGTGAAACCCGATCTCGTCCTTGTAGAGGAACTGCATCGATTTTCTTTCCGTGTCCGGCACCTTGAAAGAATCGCCCGACCGGAAGTTCTTTTCCTGAACCGCCCCCGTCGCGACGTTCCTTATCTTAGTCTTCATGACCGCGCTTCTCTGGGCCATCTTGGAATGCCTGTACTCGATTATCTCCCAGATCTCCCCTTCGTACTCTATCTTGAGCCCGCGGTGAAACTGGTTGGTTCCGACAACTCCCATATAAATACCTCCTGGTATGTTTGACTGTAATCAGTGCCTGTGCCGGGCGGCGCCGTCCTCGTCTTCGCCGGCGTCTTCCGCGTCTTCTTCATCGAGAGCGTCTTCGCCCGATATCCTGTACGATTCTGAAACCCAGGCGCCAAGATCGACCATCTTGCACCTTTCCGAGCAGAACGGCCTCCACTCGTTATTCTCCCACCCGCACTCCTTTCCGCATTTCGGGCATTTTACCTTCATACCAAAAATTATTTACGAGTAGTGGAACAATGCAAGAATATTCCAGAAATCGCGGGGCGAAAATCCGTCAGGATTCGGGACTTCTGGACTCCTTCCTGGCGGTTTTCTTTTTGACGGTGACGGATTCCTCGACGAGCTCGCAGACGATATGGGCAAGGGTGATGTGGAGCTCCTGTATCCTCGGCGTCGATTTCGAGGGAACGCTCACGCAGCAGTCGACGAGCTTTTCAATCCTGCTCACCTCCTGTCCCGTAAAGGCGATGCACCTGAGCCCCTGGGACTTCGCCGTCTGAAACGCCTTTACGACGTTCGGCGACCTGCCGCTCGTCGTGAATCCCCACACGACGTCCCCCTTGTTCCCGAGGGCCTCTATCTGCCTCGAATACACGTTCTCGAAAGAGCCGTCGTTCGGTATGGACGTCAGAAGGGACGAATCCGTCGAAAGCGCCAGCGCGGCGAGCGCCTTCCTTTCGGCTGCATAGCGGTTCACGAATTCGGCCGCCACGTGCTGGGCGTCGGCGGCGCTTCCGCCGTTTCCGAATATCATCACCTTCCCTCCGGCCTTGAGCGCCTTTATCACGAGCGACGCCGCCTTTTCGACCTCGGCCGCCGACTCCTTGGCGAACCTCAGCTTGATGTCGGCGCTCTCCCTAAGTCTCGAAATTATAAGCTCCTTCATATTCTATGTCCTCTTGAACATCCTCTCTATATCGCCGAACGTGAGCTCGCGCGCGACGGGCCTGCCGTGGGGACAGGCGTGCGGGAATTCCGCCCTGTCGAGCTCGGCGAGGAGCGCCTTCATCTCCTCGGGCCCGAGCTCGAAGCTGGCCCTTATCGACGAATGACACGCCATGGTTGCAATCACCCTGTCTATTTTCCCGGACAGGCTCTCTTCTTTATCGCCCTCCGATAACTCGCCCACTATGTCACGTACGAGCGTCTCGGGGTCCGCGTTCCCGAGCACCGCCGGTATAGACCTTACTACATAAGAGCCGTCTCCGAAAGGCTCCATCCTGAGCCCGAGCGACGCGAGCGAGGCGAGGTGCCCCGAAAGGAGCTCGGCCTCGTAAGGAGAGAGCCCTATTACCTTCGGCATCAAGAGCTCCTGCGAAGGGGCGCGTCCCTGTCCTTCGTAGGAGTTCTTGATCTTTTCGTAATTTACCCTTTCGTGGGCGGCGTGCTGGTCTATTATTACCATACCTTCCCCGGACGCGCATACGATATAGAGGTCCCCTATCTGGCCCACGATCTTGAGGTTTGAGTACGTCCCCCCGGATGAAAAAAGCTCGACCGCCGGTGCGCTTGCCTCGCGGACAGCGCCCGGATGCACATCCCCGCGCGCCTCCTGCGGAGCGGATTCGCGGGATGCGTCTAGATCCTGCGGCAGGGATGCGTGAGCGCCCGGGAAACCTCCCCCGGGCGGCGACTAGGACGATGACCGCTCCCTCGTAAGCCCCTGCCAATAGGGCTCGGAGCCGGGGGCCCTGCCGTAGCTCGCAAGCCAGGGCGCGTTCCCGAGCATCCTGCCTATGCACGAAGAAACGATCCCCGAAACGAGCCCGGGATTTTTGAACCTGACCTCGTTCTTCGTCGGGTGGACGTTGACGTCCACGTCCCCGGGCGGAAGCTCGACGAACAAAACCCCCTCCGGGAACCTCCCTTTTTCGAGCATCTTGCCGTACGCGCCGAGGACGGCCCGCGTCAGGAACCTGTCCCTGACGGCCCTTCCATTTACGTACGTGTAGAGTTTTCTGGCCGTGGACCTCCCTTCGAGCGGGCTACCTAAAAAGCCTGTCAGGCGTACGCCCTCCTCCCCGCCCTCGACCGGAAAGAGCCTCGTTCCGGGATACACGCTCTCTATCCTTTCCCTGACGCTGTCCCTCGCGGGGAAGCGGAGAAGCACCCTGCCGTCGCTCCTGAGCTCGAATGCGACGCCCGGCCTCGGTATGGCCTCCCTCTCCACTATATCGACGACGTTTGAGAGCTCGGTCTCGGGGCGTTTCATGAACTTGAGCCGGGGCGGCGTGTTGAAAAAGAGGTCCTTCACCTCTATATCCGTCCCGGGCGGAGACCCTGCCTCCTCGACGCCCCGCAGAACCCCCCCGTCTACCCTGAGCATGGTGCCCGTCATGTCCGAGTGCGTTTTAGTGATCATGCGGAACCGTGAGACGCTCGCAATGCTGGGAATCGCCTCGCCCCTGAAGCCGAGCGACGTAAGCGAGAAGAGGTCCTTTACGTCCTTTATCTTGCTCGTCGCGTGCCGCTCCAGGCATAAAAGCGCCTCGTCGCGCGCCATCCCCTCGCCGTCGTCGGACACCCTGATGAGCCTCCTCCCGCCCGATTCGAGCTCGATTTCGATCGAAGCACTCCCTGCGTCTATGGAATTTTCTACGAGCTCTTTTACCACGGATGCGGGCCTTTCCACTATTTCCCCAGCCGCAATTTTGGAGACGAGATCATCGGATAATACCCTTATCTTTCCCATCTGGTAAGTGCCAGTTTACATAAAAGCGAAGTTTCAGTCAAAGAAGGGAGCGACCTTCGGTGTACATGCAAGGAGGGGGCTAAAATCCGGGGAAAAGCGGCTCAGAACAGCTTTAAAACGAGGAGCACCACGAAGAAGGCCGTGGGCACGACGACGCACGCTATCGAAAGGACGGTATAAAAGGAAAGCGTCTGCTTTGCGCCGACGCCGTAAACGTCGTCCGCGTGCGACTTCAGGATCCTTTTATATTCTTTCAGCATCGGGCCACCTCTATAGTAATCTACACTATCCCGCCGGGAATTGCAGCCGCCCGGGGGGAAACACCGGCGCAATGCGGGCATCCTAAGCCCCGTCCGCCCGCCGGCAGGCCCGGAATACCGCGCCCCGGGAAAGCGGCATTATCCTTACCTTACACGCTACTATTTCGACTCCGATTATGTATAATCTAATGCTAATCCCGACGCGGGGACCGAAAGAGAAAGAAGGAGAAACGATGCGCCTTATGCCAGGAAAAAAAGAAAAAGCTTCATTCGAAACCACGGCCGTGGCCGCCCTCTTTACGCTCCTCATGCTGCAGGTCGTTTTCCTGTGCTCCCCGTCCACCTCCCGCGCCCAGAAGGCCGAAGACGTCGAGGTCGGAAAGCACGTCATCGTCGTCAAGGATTACAAGTGGGCCTCGGCGGGCATGGGAAGGCCCGCCATCATGAAGGAGATAACGCTCCAGAACAAGGGTAAATCGGATTTTCAGAATATAGACATAGAGGTCGATCTCTACACGCACAACGACATCCCCCTGGGCTCGCTGAGGACGACGATAAAAGACGTCCTCCCCGCGGGCACAGAAAAGACCTTCTACAACGTAAACTTCGGCATCATGAGCGCCGAGCTTCAGAACTCGATCGCGAGGGTGGCCAACGCCGAGCTCATCGAAAAGGGCACCCCGTCCCAGGCAAAGGACCTCATACTCGTAAAAAGCTGGGAGTGGAGCGGCGGGCAGTACGGCACCGAGGGCATATTAAAACAGATAACCCTCGTCAACAAGAGCTCGGAAAGCTGGAAGGACATAAAGATAAGGGTCGATTATCTCGGAATAGCAGGGCCCAAGGTCGGCATAAGGGGGTTTACGAGCAGAGCCGTCATTCACGACGTCCTCCCCCCCCACGGCGAAAAGACCTTCCACGATATCAACATGGGATTCCGGCACCCGGACGCCAAGACGGAAGACATAAGCGTCATGAGCGCAAAGCCGATATCCGAGAAAGAGCTGAAAATAAGGACCGCCAAGAAAGAAGGGAAAAAGGCCGTACGCAAGAAGAAAAAGAAAACGGCATCCGCCGAGGGGGCGGGCACTTCGGCCGGAGAGGCCGGCACGGCGCCTTCAGGCGAGGAGGGTCTTTCCCTCTCCGAGAAATACAAGAAAAGGCTCGCCGAGGAGCAGGGCATAGCCCCTCCGGCCCCCGGTGAAAGCCCCGCGCCTGAAGTCGCGGCGGGAGAGCCCGGAGCCGCGCCGCCCCCGGGCGAAGCTGCGGACGAGGCGGCCGCGGACGAAGAAGAGATGACGGCCGAAGAAGAGGAATACGAGTACGAATACGAAGAAGACGTGCCGATACCTTCCGAAGACATCGTCGTCGAGAACTTCAAATGGGGCGGCGGCGTCACGGGCACAATCGGCGTGATAAATGAGATCACGCTCAGGAACATAAGCACAATCCCCTATTCGCGCATAGAGCTCATAATCGAATTCTATTCCTTCGGCTCCGAGGCGCCCATGTTCTCGAACAGGGCAACCATAAACGAAATCCTGCCCGCGAACGGGAGGAAGACTTTCAGGAATATCAAGGCCGGATACCTGAACGCCATACCGCAGGAAGTCAGGATAGACATCGTAACCGCCGTGCCGTTCAGCCGCTGATACGGGCGGGAACGCCCGAAAGATTCAGAGCTTCGAATCCGAGAGCGGAGGGCGCGCCGTTATGTTTTGAAGAGCTTGAGCTGCGGCCCGTCCGGTTTTCTGAAATGCCCGGTCGAGAGCTTTATCCTCCCGCTGTCGAAACCCGCCTTTCTGCACGCAAGCTCGAACATGTCCCTCGCCTGCTCGGCATATATCCCCTCGCCCCTCATGCGGCTGTAAAAGTCCGGGCTGTTGAGTTTTCCGTTGCGCACGGAGCGGACGCGGTTCAGCACCTTGTCCTTCCTGTCGGGGAAATGCCTTCCGAGCCACGCCTGGAAAATGTCCGAGACGCCGTACGGCAGCCTCAGCATGATGAATCCCGCGTTCACGGCCCCTGCGTCGGCGGCGCTCTTTATGATCGCCGGTATCTCGTGGTCCGTAAGGCCCGGGACGACGGGGGCTACCATCACCATCACCGGGACGCCCGCCTTTGTGAGCTCTTCTATAGCGCGCAGTCTCATCCGCGGCTCGGATGTGCGCGGCTCCATGACCCTCTTTATCTCCGGGTCGAGCGTCGTCACCGAAACCGCCGCCATGATGCCGTTCCATTCGGCGAACCGCTTCAGAAGGTCGATGTCCCGCGTGACCAGGTGGTTCTTCGTGATTATCCCGGCAGGATTCCGGAATTCGAGGAG
>JADLGH010000042.1 GCA_020849425.1 Candidatus Dadabacteria bacterium | reverse complement strand
CCGAAGAGGGCGATGAAACCCCGCCCGGCGAATCCCCCGGCGCCGGTACGGCCGCAGAGCCCGATGCCGGTAGACAAACAGGCGCTTCCGGCACTCATTTCTACAAATGGGTGGACGATAAAGGCGGGCTCCACTTCACGAACAACATAGGCGAAGTGCCCCCCGAATACCGGCAGCAAATCTACCGGCGGGAAACCCCGGCCGGAGAATAAAGGACCTGCCGCCCCTCCCCCCGGCATTGCATTGCACGCCGGATTGTATAAAATCAATCCGCGAATAAAAGGGATTCGCCCCCGAGCTCGATCCCGGGCCGGAAAGGGGGCAGTCCAGCGCGCAGCCTGTCGGGCCGCGTAAAAAATTCACCTTATAACGGATACTCATCATGCGACAGAAAAGATTCTTCATACTGGCAGGGTTCTCGCTCCTGGCCGTAACCGCCTTCGCCGCCTATGCCTATGCGTCTTCCTCTCCATCGGCCGAGCCCCTCGCCTTCCCGCCCCCTCTCGAAAGCTATAACGATTCCCATCTGGGCAGCGTTTCGGCGATACTGATCGATCGTATAAAGCAGGAGCCCTTCAACCTCGTGGTAACGCTCATCTTCTTATGCGCCATCATACATACGTTCATGGCGAGTAAATTCATGAACATCTCCCACAGGCTGGAACACGAGCACGAAGAGAAAATCAAAAGGGGCGAAGCCCCGAGGAATTCGACGAGCATTCCGGCCAACGCGCTCCACTTTTTGGGGGAAGTCGAGGTCGTGTTCGGGCTCTGGTCGGTCGTCCTGTGCGGCGTGATAACGGCTAAATTCGGCTGGTCCACATTCGCCGGCTACGTCACGCACGGCGTGAATTTCACGGAGCCGGCGTTCGTGGTGGTCATCATGGCGCTCGCGGCCACGAGGCCCATCCTGAAGCTCGCCGAGGCCGCTATGTGGAAGGTCGCAAGGCTCTTCGGGGGCACCATGGCCTCATTCTGGCTGACGATACTTACGATCGGCCCACTCCTGGGCTCGTTCATAACGGAGCCCGCCGCTATAACCATTTCGGCGCTCGTACTTTCAGAGAAATTTTATTCGCTCAATCCAAGCACCAGGCTCAAGTACGCAACCCTCGGGCTTCTCTTCGTCAACATCTCCGTCGGCGGCACACTGACGCATTTCGCGGCCCCGCCCGTCCTCATGGTGTCGGCGCCCTGGAACTGGGGGACCGACTTCATGCTCATGCACTTCGGCTGGAAGGCGTTTACCGGCATCATCATAGCCAACGGCCTCTACTTCCTCTATTTCCGGAAAGAGCTCGCGCGGCTCCAGGAAAAATTCGCGCTCCAGAGCCTCATGGACCGGATCGAAAGCAAATACGTCCCGAAGTATCTCGTAGAATCCGAATTCGAAAAAATCAAAGACTCCGTCAAGACCGAGTCCGGATACATAGAGTCCATAAGCGAAAGGACGAGAAGGCTCCTCGACGTGGTACAGAAAAAGATGGAAGCGGACGTCCTGCCGAAGCTCAGGGCCGAGGGAGTAAGCGAGGGCCTCATACGCGAGGCGTTCGAGAAGCGTCTCGAACAGGTAAGGCTCGGCAAAATGAGAAGGCTCCTTCCGGGGCTCCTGCCCGAAGACGAGCGCCCCGAATACAGGGACCCCGACTGGGACGACCGTGAAGACCCTGTGCCCCTCTGGGTTACGGTAGTACATCTCCTGTTCATGGGATGGACCATCGTCAATTCCCACAACACGCCCCTTTTCATGCTCGGGCTCCTGTTCTTCCTCGGCTTCGCACAGATAAGCGCGCCCTATCAAAACAGGATCAACCTCCAGTCCCCGATACTCGTGGGCTTCTTCCTGGCGGGTCTCGTGATTCACGGCGGCCTTCAGGGGTGGTGGATCGCTCCCGTGCTCGGGAGCCTCGGTGAGGTGCCGCTCATACTGACGGCGACCGTGCTCACGGCCTTCAACGACAACGCAGCCATTACATATCTCAGCACACTGGTGCCGGATTTTACCGACGGGCTAAAGTATGCCGTCGTCGCGGGGGCGGTTACGGGGGGCGGCCTTACGGTCATCGCCAACGCGCCCAACCCCGCCGGCCAGGCAATCCTCAGGAAACACTTCGGCGTCGCCGTATCGCCCCTCGGGCTTTTCCTGGCGGCGCTCCTGCCGACCATTATCATGCTCTGCTGCTTCCTGTTTCTCGGTTAGGCGGCGGCGTTAACAGGACCGTGGGGACAGGTTCTCATCCCCCGGTAACATAGCCTGGCTACGGGAGAGACAGCGTGGTCTAGCTGAACAAAGGTGCGGGAAGATTCGGGATGCCCGAAAAGGCAAGGCGGATGCGGGCTGCTATCTCGCCCACCTTCTCCGTTCGGGGACGGCGAGTATGGGGCAGGCGCTCGCCCTCAGGACCTGCTCCGTCGTATTGCCCCTCAGTGCGTCGAGGAAGCCCTGGTGCCCCTGCGTGCCCATGACTATAAGGTCTGCGGGAATATCCGAGGCGACTTTGAGTATGGTCTCGACAGCGTTACCCTGGAGCGTGAGATGATTCCATTCCCACGAATCCTTATCGGGGTGTTTTATCACCGGGAGCCGCACAGGGTCGCCGACGTAAAGCAGCGTGAAGACACACGAGCCGTTACCGACAAGGCTTGCGAACTTCATCGCGGCGTTTATCGCGAGGTGCGGGTCGGGCTCTACGTCTACCGGGACGAGTATGTTTTTGAGGCCGATGCCCCCGTCGGCAGCCGAAACGAATCCCTCGTTGGCTTTTTTAAGAAACAGCGTCATTCCGCCCGACTCCCTCGACACCTTCTCGGCGACGGATTTGTGCACGAGCCTTTCGACGCCGCTCCTGCCGTGAGTGGCGATCACGGTTATGTCCGAGGGATGGGCCTTCAGATAATTGAGTATCGAGCTTACAGGGTCCTTGTGTACGCCTATGACCTTACTGTACGAGAACCCCATCCTGCCGATGTCGTCCTCCGGGTTTTCGGCGGAAATTACGTTCCACTTGATCAGGGTATCCCTTATTTTCGGAAACTCGGGGAGGACGTTCCGGTCCTTGTCGGGCGACACGTGGAACAGGTTCAGCCTGGCGTTCGCCACTAGGGCGATCTTGAGCGCGTGTGCGAAGGCGGCGTCGCTCTCGGGGGAAAAATCCGTCGGATGGAAGACGCTTCCGAGAAGGCTCGGCCTTCCCCGGGCCTTCCGGCCGCCGTTCAAGGCCGCCTCACTCCTCGCTTCGAGGAGCGCCCGCAGGGCGCCGTAGGCCTCGTTTATCTCTTTTATCTTGGTCTCGGCGCGCTCCTTGAGCCTGTCGTTATTCTCGTATTTGTCCGGATGCCAGACCTGCACGAGATCCTTGTAGGCGCTTTTCAGCTGTTCGTCCGAGAAATCATTACCTAGATCGAAGAGATCCAGTAACTTCCCGATATTCTTGTTGCTCATTCGGATAAGAGTATCAATTCAGAACGTTATACCCTCTGCCTCTCATGCAGTTGCGATATATTTGTTCGTATCCCTTTTCCGAATCATATACCCCTTTCGCTCCGCCCGCAAGACCTCCTATCACGGCGCCGTACGCCAGTCCCGAAACCGTGCTTCCGGCTATGGTTCCGAGCAGTGCGCCTGTACCCGTTCCGACCGCGCCGCCGATCACCGTATCCTTGGCGGTATCCTTCCATCCGGGCGAGCTCTGCTGTGCTATGGCCTTACACTCGGCCTGGTCGCGGTAATAGGCGTCCTCGTTGCCCACGCTTCTCGGGTCGATGACGGGACTGTAGGTTTTACATCCCGCAAGAAGTGTTACAACTGCCAGCAAAAAGAATATTTTTTTCAATTTTACGGCCTCCCTTTCAATTTGAAAAATCCGTCGTATATCATCAATAAATATAACCGTTAATTTCCGACTTCCCGAGCGGTTTCTACGAAATCGCCGCCTATCGGCTCGAGGAGCCGGTATCCGACTAGCGGCGTATAGTCGCCGAGCTTATAGTCCCTGACCGTAAGAACGCACTCCGTCACTCCCTCCGCGGGATAACAGGAAAACGAGAGATTCGAGCCCGCCATGGTGGACGAATCGCCCTCCACTTCCACCGAGGGGATCAGGCCGAAGTTGTGAACGTCGAACCCGCCCTTGCCGTTTTTCGATGCGCGGAAAAGCCCTACGAATTCTCCCTCCTCCGTGGTGCGGGGCTCGGCGCCGTCCTCTTCGACGACCATGCTCCTCGCTTCCTCGTATATGATGGGTTTTCCGCCTATGGAGCTAACCCTGTCGAGTATGTTTATTGTCACTTTCTGCACCTGTGCGCCGTCCTTCGTCTTCGTTATGACGGTCGTGGTGGTTATATCGAAGCTCCCGTCGCCGGCGTTCATGGGCTGGCCGAAGGTCCTTGCCTTCGTGGCGGTAACGCCGTCCTCTTCGCTGGTCGAAACGAGCGTCTTTCCGGCGAGAAGGCCCGTGTAAAGCTGCCTGAACTCCGCCGTGGTGATGTCGCTTTCGGCGGCCGATGCAGCGCCGCCGAAAAGTATCGATGCCCCGAAAAGTATTAATGCTACGTATAAGATACCGAGAGTCCTGAACATTTACGCCTCCTTGACCTGAATTTATCCCCCCTCGCTCCGCTGAAGACCATTCTAACCCCAAAAAAAATTCAATTCAAGTTAACACGGCGCCGGCCGGGGCGGGGAGTGGAAAACCACATGGGAAGCCCGGCGCGAAACACACATTTCCGGGTTTTACCAGGCATAAAAGCCGGGGGCGAAGACCGTCAGGCTATGTATCCCGACTCCCTCAACTTCTGTATCACGAAGCCGATCATTATGTCCCTTCTGACGTAACCGAGAACGCGCGGGTCGCGCGTGTCCTTGACCACGGGGACCCACTTCAAATCGCGGTCGTGCATGACTTCGGCGACGACTATGCTCGTATCCCCCGAGCTCGCGAGCACGGGGGCCTTGTTCATGAAGCTCGAGACGGGGGTCGTGGTCACGACGCCGTCGTCCACGGCGCGGAATACGTCCGCATGAGTGATGATCCCCGACAGCTTCTCCCCTCCGTCCACGATGCAGCAAAAATCCACGTCTCCCCCGAGGACGTCCACCGCCTTTTCGAACGTGTCGTGCGGAGCGAGGACCGCGGGCACGGGCCTCATGAACGTGCCCAACGGCTCCCTTTCGAGGATCTCGTAAGCCGCGGGAATGCGCTGCCATATGTCGCTTCCGCGTTTCCTTACGGCCTCGCTCAGAAAATCCCTGAATGGCTTAAGCGTGCCCGATATCTGCTGGAAGACCTTCTTGCCCATGACGGTGAGCTCGACGCCCGTCTTCGCCCTTATGCCCGCCTTGTGGTCCCTGCCGTCGAGGAGCGCCATCTCCCCGAAGAAATTCCCCGGCCCGAGGACGGCGAGCACTATCTCCCGTCCCGTCTCCGTGGACTCCCTCAGCACCTCGACCTCCCCCGATTCGATTATGTAAAAGTCCGTCGCAGGGTCGCCCTCTCTGAATATGTAATCGCCGGGCTGGAAGTGTGCACGCGATACCCTGTCCGTCTTGTCGCCTTTCGGGTGAGCGAGGTCCCGCGAATAGAATATCTCCCACGCCCAGTCGAAGCCGACCTTGAGCCTGTGCGAGATGCTCGGGAGCTTGAAAAGATATACGGAGCGCCAGAGGAACCACGCCAAGAATCCCGAGATGTGCATCCCCAGGAGCTCGGCGACGGCGTTATGCCCGCCGATGGCGCAGAGCTGTCCGAGCGGCTTGAATTTAAACGGTTTTGTCTCCTCGCCCTTTATCACGCGGATTATATTCTCGGCCGCCTGCCTGCCCTCCCGCTCGGCGAACTGCCCCGTAGTCGGGCTTACGCTCTTGTCGTAGTCGTTCACGATAAGCGCGCAGTCGCCTATCGCCCAGACGTTCCCCATGCCCGAAACGCGCATGTCGGGCTCCGTTACCAGGCGTCCCTTTTCCTTGGGCGCGTCGAGCATCCGGACCATCGGCGAAGGGGCGTTCCCGACGGTGCACACGATAGTCGCGCCGTTCACCCATGCCCCGTCCTTCATGCCGACGCCTTCCGGCGTGACGCACGAAACCCGGCGGTTCAGCATCACCCTTATCCCCGCTTTTTCCATCTCCATCCGGGCGAAGTCCCTCAGCTTCGAGCTCACCTCCGGGAGAATCTGGTCACGGGAATGTATGAGCGCTACCTTTATCTCTTCCTTGGGGATGTTCCTGTAATATTTATAGGTCGAGCGGACGAGGTCGTTTATCTCCCCCGCGACCTCGACGCCGCTGAAACCGCCGCCCACCACCACGAACGACAGGTACCACTTCCTGAGATCGACGTTGTCGCATATCTCCGCGTTCTCCATCTGCCTGAGCACGTGATACCTGAGAGCAACTGCGTCGCCCACGGTCTTCAGCGGAAACGAATGGTCCGCCATGCCCGGTATCATGGAGAGGTTCACGTCCGAGCCGCACGCGATTACTATGTGATCGTAGCTCATGTACCCCATGCGTCCGAGGTCGTCGACGAATTCGACGCAGCTCCTGTCGAGGTGAACCTTCGTGATATCCTCCGTCCTGCAGTAAACCCCGGGGAGCATCTGTCGAAGCGAAACCGCAACCGGCTCGGGGCTTATCGACGCCCCCACGACCTCGGCCAGGAGCGGCTGGAAGACCATGTAATTTTCGCTGTTGAAGAGAACGACGTCGGCCTCGTGCCGCTTGAGCTTTTTCCGTAGGGTCTCGGCGCATTTAACGCCTGCAAAACCGCCGCCGATTATGATTATCTTCTTTTTCACCATGTGACGAGAGCTCCGTACTGAAAGTCTACGCGGGTGCGGTTAATTTTCCGTTAAGAATAACCCGGAAAAAGATAGCGGTGAAAGGCCGCAAGAATAAAACCGGCGGATACGTGAAACCGGGCGTCCGTGAGCGGGCCTGGAAAGCCCCCCTCTACGAGCGTACCTTCATCCCCGTCAGCCTCCCGAGCGTCCACCCGCCCGGGCCGACGAGCGCGAGGAACACGAAGACGAGGAAATAAAGGAGCGCCTTTTCGGTATCGGCGAGCGAGTCGCCGCTCATGATCAAATGATGAAGGACGGCGGCGCCGAGCATGTTTCCCGCCGCTACTACGGACGATACGCGCGTGAAGAGGCCGAGGACGATAAGGAGCGGAAAGAGGGTCTCGGCGGAGATGACCGCGTACCCGAGAACTTCCGGAAGAGGATAGCCGCTGTTTTCGAGGTGCCCTATAAACTTGGGCGGGTCCGAGAGCTTCGGCAGTCCGTGCCACGCTATCATCATCGCGCCCGCAATCACGCGGAGCAGTAAGAGTCCGAGGTCGTTCAGAAATCCCATTTAAATTCTCCTCCGGATTAAGCCGTGGTGTGATTATTCGGAAATATCCAGCGTAACCGGCAGCTCGACGCCCGACCTCGCGCCGTCCTTTTCGGTAAACGCTATCAGGGTGTCGAGGTTTATCTGCGTCGTGCCGCTTCCCCTGAGCCTCTTCACGAGGAACGATATCTCCGTGTGGTTTTCGCCGGGCCTCGGCGCCACCGTTATGTCCTCGACTACGAGCGAATCGCCGGGGACGGGATAAAGCGCGATGTCCGTAAGCTCGCGCCGCGCGTCCAGGAGAATATTCACGGAGGTCAGGTTCTTCGCGGTGCTTTCGGTGTTCACCTCTATGTCGAACGGGTTACCGGGATCGAACTCCCCTATCGGGAGCCGCTTCTCCCATTCCGTAAAGAGAGGCGTATTGGCCGGTCCCGATTCGTCCGACACGGGAAGCACAATTTCGAGCTCCGCCTTCCCGGGTATGCATATCTCCTTACAGCTCACCCACGACACGACGGCCTTCAGCGGAACATTCTCCCCCTCTGAAAGCCCTTCGGGGACCATGACGCTCGAATAGAGAAAGAGCGAATCCTCGTACCCGTAATCGACGACGTCCCCCGCGCCGACGAATACGACCGGGACTGGCCACCTCGGCCCGCCCGCGTGAAACCCCTCGGGGAGCTTATATTCCACCGACGTCGGAAGCCCCGAGTCGCCCGAGTTCTTCCAGTAGACGTGCCAGCCGGGGGAGACGTTCAGCAGCACGCCGAGGTTAAACGTCGAGCCGGGCGCGATCGACGTCACGTCGGCCGCCAGCTTCGCCTTCACGGTTTTGGGTACGCTCCTGGCCCCGGCCGGGGCGGAGAATAACATCAAAAAGGTAAATACTACAAGTGCAGTTATCGGCTTGTATGATTTCATTCACGCCTCTCGGTTATACGCGGCCGGGACGAAAGCCCCTACCCGTACCATTTTTCCGGCGGCACCCTCACGGCCAGCACTTCGCCTTTCGCGCAGAGTACGTCGCCCGAATAAACGCCGCACGCGACGACGCTCTTCCTGCCCTCCCTTCTTTCGACCCTCGCCCGTAAACTCACGGGGGCGTCGATAGGCGTGGGCTTGTAGTAATCGACCTTGAGCGAGCCCGTCACGTACCATATGAAGGGCTCCGAGTTAAGGGCCCTCCCCTCCTCCCTGTACGCGTCCGCTATGGCCGTGCATATGGAATGGCAATCGACGATCGTGCAGATTATCCCGCCGTTAAGATAATTATCGGGCCCTGCCTTGTGATACGGGGACGGTATGAATTCAGACACCGCCTCGTCCCCGGCCCAGCGGCTCTTTAGGTGAAGACCGTGCTCGTTCTCGCCGCCGCAGCCCCAGCACCTGTTCTTTTCCCAGTAATCCTGAAACGCCTTTTCACCCATGATTCCACATGCTCCGGTTAAATTATATCAAGCTTTACGGCATAAACCGAGAAATTTTAGGCACAGGCGCCGAATCGACGAACCGGCCTGCCCCGTTTTATCTTTTCACGAGCGCGGGCTCGGCGCGGCCTTTCCGGATGCGGAAGGTCTTCATCTCCCCCTTTAGAAGCACCTCATCCGGGTTGGTCGTCGTTATGAAAATCTGCCCCGGGAATCCCCCCAGCATGCCGAAGAGGAACTTCCTCCTCCGCTCGTCGAGCTCGCTCGTCACGTCGTCCAGGAGAAGCACAGGCGTCTTTCCGAGCGTCGCCTTTATGAGGTCTATCTCGGATGCCCTCAAGGCGAGGGCGAAATTCTTCGACTCCCCCTGGGACGCGTATACGGACGCGTCCCTCCCGTCTATGAAAAAGGAGAGATTATCCCTGTGCGGCCCAACGGTCGTGTGGCCGCGCGCACGGTCCTTCGCAAAAGACGCCTTTAGGCTCTCGGCGTACGCCGACTCGACGTCGTCCCCGGCGGCGAACGACGTCGCGTACCTTAGCCCCGCCTCCGAACGGCTCCCCGAGCTGTCCGCATATATCCGTGCGAGGAGCGGCGTCATCTTCTTCGCATATTCCATTCTCCTGGATATGACGCGGCTCCCGGTCTCGATGAGCTTCTCGTCCCATATTTCGAGGCTCTCCGGCGTGACGCTCCGCCCCCTGGAAAGTACAGCGTTACGCTGCACCAAAAACCTGTGATACTTTCTCAGCTCCGCAAGGTGCGCGGGCTCGAGCGAGAATATAAGCGCGTCGAGGTACCTTCTCCTCGCCTGCGGGCTCCCCTTCACGAGCTCGATGTCGGACGGCAGGAACGCGACCACGTTATACCGCCCGAGCGCCTTCGAGGCGTTGTAGACGAGCTTCCCGTTCAGCTTTATAGTCCTCTTCTCGCCGCCGAGTATGATGTGCGCCTCGTCGAGCCCCGCCGGCGATTCTATCTCGCCCTTTATCCTCGCCTCGGAGGCCCCGATGGTTATAAGCTCCTCGTGCCTGACCTGCCTGAACGGCCGGAAAGCCAGGAGAAAATGGACGGCTTCGAGGAGGTTCGTCTTCCCCTGGGCGTTCTCGCCGTATATGAGATTGACCCTGTCGTGGAAAGCGAAATTCTCCGCCGCGTAAGACCTGAAGTTTCTAAGAGTGAGGGAGCGCAGCTTCACAGGTGTTTAATTGTAAAGGATTTCAAAGATTATAATAAGGGCGGCCCGCTTATTCAAACAACCCTTAGGCGCCCAAAATTTTCTTGACCGTAAAAATCGCGAGCGGTAATATCTTAACTGGGATCAGCCATGATATCGTTCAGGATTTGCGAGCTGTCGAAAAAGGACTCAGGCAAGGGCCTCGCGCGTATAAAACCGCTCGACATGAAGGAATTGGGGGTAAGCGCGTGGGACCTCGTCGAGATAGGCGGAAAGAGAAAGACGGTGGTGCGCGTCGCGCCCCTGGACAAGGGTGCGTCCGAGCAGTCCGTCATCGAGATAGACGACACCACGCGTGAAAACGCCCGGGTCGAGCTCGACGACCACGTCTTCGTGAAGAAAGTAGGCGCCAAGTCCGCGACGAAGGTCGTCCTTTCGCCGCGCAACACCGACATGCTCTATAACGGCAACGAGAACAAGTACCTTCTCGAAAGGCTCGACGGCTATCCCATAACGGTCGGCGACAGGATAAGGGTGAAGCTCCCGACGACGGGGCTCGAGGACTTCCAGGTGCTCGGCGTCATCCCGTCCGATTCGGTCGTCATTAGGGGCTCGACCCGCCTCGATATACGGAAGAAGCCCAAAACCAAGTTCGACAGCTCGCGCGTCAGCTTCCAGGACGTGGGCGGCCTCAGGGAGCAGATAGCCAAGGTGAGGGAGATAGTCGAGCTCCCGCTCAAGTACCCGCAGCTGTTCGAGAAACTCGGCATAGACCCGCCGCGCGGCGTGCTCCTGGTGGGCCCTCCCGGGGGCGGCAAGACCCTCCTCGCAAAGGCAGTGGCTCACGAAACGAACGCTAACTTCCAGGTCATAAACGGCCCCGAAATAATGCACAAGTTCTACGGCGAGAGCGAAGCCCGTCTCCGCGACATATTCGAAATCGCCTCGCGAAACCAGCCGTCCATAATCTTCCTCGACGAGCTCGACGCCATCGCCCCCAAGAGGGACAAGGTCTCGGGCGACGTCGAAAAGCGCATAGTGGCGCAGCTTCTGTCCCTCATGGACGGGCTCAAGCACAGGGGCAACGTCGTCGTCATAGGCGCGACGAACCTCCCCTCCGCGCTCGACCCCGCGCTCAGGAGGCCGGGCCGCTTCGACAGGGAGGTCAGCCTCGACGTTCCGGACCGTAACGGCCGGGCGCAGATACTCGACATCCACACGCGCGGTATGCCGCTCGACGACGACATAGAGCTCGAACGGCTGGCCGACATGACGCACGGCTTCGTCGGCGCCGACATCGAAAACCTCTGCCGCGAGGCGGCGATGAAATCCCTACGCAAGTCGCTGTCCGAATTCGAGGACGACGACGGGTATCTACTCCGGAACGGCGAGATAACGCCCGTCAAGGTCGGCATGGGCGACTTCATGGACGCGCTCAAGGAAGTCGAGCCCTCCGCGATAAGGGAGATATTCGTCGAGATATCCAAGATAACGTGGGACGACATAGGCGGCCTCAAGGACATAAAGGAAAAGCTCGTCGAGGCCGTGATATGGCCCTTCATTTACAAGGACCTCTTCGAAATAACGGACACCAAGGCCCCCAAGGGCATACTCCTCTGCGGCCCTCCGGGGACGGGCAAGACGCTCCTCGCCAAGGCGCTCGCCAACCAGAGCGGGGCCAATTTCATATCCATAAAGGGCGCGGAGCTCCTCTCGAAATACGTCGGCGAGTCAGAGCGTGCAGTAAGGGAAGTGTTCAAGAAGGCAAAGCAGGTGGCGCCCTGCATCATATTCTTCGACGAGATAGACGCCCTCGCCCCGCCGCGTAAGGAGTCCGACGGGACCCGCGTCTCCGAAAGGGTCGTAAGCCAGCTCCTGACGGAAATGGACGGCGTCGAGGACCTCCGCGAGGTCCTCATACTCGGCGCGACGAACCGCGTGGACATGGTCGACCCGGCGATACTCAGGTCCGGGAGGTTCGACCTCATTATAAACATCCCCTACCCGGGCGAGGACGAGCTCTACGAAATACTCAAGATTCACACGCGCGGAAAACCTATATCCAAGGACGCCGGCCTCAAAGAGCTCGCGTCGAGGGCGGCGGGGCTTTCCGGCGCCGACATCGAGCTCCTCTGCCAGCGCGCCTCCATCATCGCCATAAGAGAGCACCTCAAGAACCGCAAGAAAAAGCTCAGGATAACCGAGAAACATTTCGCCGAGGCCCTCGACGAGATAAAGAGCAAGATCATCGCCAACGTCGAATCCAAGAGCGAGCCGCCGGAAAGGTTAAGTGTCTGAGAGCCCCTTCCCGCTGTACGTCTTCGCCTTCATATTCGGCTCCGTCGTCGGCAGCTTCTTAAACGTCTGCATCTACAGGCTCCCGCGGGAAGAATCCATCGTCTTCCCCCCTTCTCACTGCCCCTCCTGCGGGGGGGCCATAAGGTTCTACCACAACATCCCCATCTTCGGATACCTCGCCCTCGGGGGCAAGTGCGCCGACTGCGACTCCCGCATCTCACCCGTCTACCCGCTCGTCGAGGCTCTGGCCGGCGTCACGGCCGCGGCCGTGCTCTGGAGGTTCGGGCTCACGATGGAGGCCGGCTTCTACCTCGCGCTGATCTACGCCCTCATAGTAATAACGTTCGTAGACATCGAGCACATGATCATCCCGAACGTCATCACGATCCCCGGCATACTCGTTGGGCTCGTCTTCGGCGCTCTCTCGACCGACTGGGGCGCGAGCCGTGCGCTCATGGAAAGGGTCGGCTACGACCTCGGCGGCTTCCTTATTCTCCTTAACGAAGTGCCCTTCCTCGATTCCGTCTTCGGGCTTTTGATCGGCGGCGGCGTCCTATATATAATAGCGTTCCTCTACTCAGCGCTCAGGAAAAGGGAAGGCATGGGCATGGGCGACGTCAAGCTCCTCGCGATGCTGGGCGCGTTCCTCGGCTGGGAAGGGGTCGTCTTCATAATGCTCGTAAGCTCTGTCCTCGGCACGGCCGCCGGGCTTCTCGTCATATTCCGGAAGAAAGGCGACCTCAAATACGCCCTCCCCTTCGGGCCGTTTCTCTCTATAGCGGCCGTGATATACATATTCACCGGCGGCTTCCGCGCTTTGACGTAACTGGCAATCCCGCGTGAACAGACCTAACCTTATGAAAACTCGTTCCGCCGGCGCGCCGTCTCTCCCGCACGCCCCGGGCAAGGTCGAAAAACCGTGCGACAAACTGGCCTCAGGGCCGAGATACTCGTAAACATAATCCTCATAACGGCGGCCGCCATGTTCCTCATCGGGATCATAGCGTTCAAGCTCACCGAGCGCTCCGCCGTCGAGGGCGACATCAACGGCGTCAAGGCCGTCATCTCCGCGCTCGAAGGCTCTTATCTCACAAAAGGCGACCTCGGCGGCGGGGCGGAATTCCTGGAGCGCGTCCTTAACCCCGGGGCATGGGGGATAATAGAGCTCGGCGGACGGAGGGTGTATTTCGATACGCGGTCGGCCGGCGACGAGGAGCCCAAAACCGACCCGCTCCTCCTTGAGGCCGTGACCGCGGGGGATACGGTAATCGGCTTCGAAGGCGTCAACTTCCCCCCGTTCACCGCATTCGACGGGCTCAAGGTCGCGGCCCCGGTAAGGCCCGCCGGCGGCCCGGCGGGCGCCGTGTTCGTATACCAGCCGCTTGGGCCCCTCCAGGAAAGCCTCCTTTTAAACAGGCGGCTCATCGCGCTCTGGATAATCCTCTTCCTCGTCATAATCACGCTCTTCGGGTTCTACATACTCTCGCGAAGGATTGTCCGCCCGGTCCACGAGCTCATAAAGACGACCGAAAAGATCGGCGCCGGGAAGTTCTACGAATCGGCGGACATAGGAGGGGTGAAGGAGATAAACCGGCTCTACGACGCCCTCAGGAAAATGTACGCGGAGATTGAGAGCGGCAGAAAAAAACTCGGGGACAAGATAGCCGAGCTCGAAGAGGCCAACGCCGAGCTCAGACTCGTCCAGGGGGAGCTCGTCGCGGCGGAGAAGCTCGCCTCGCTCGGGAGACTCTCGGCGGGCGTAGCCCACGAGATAGGGAACCCCCTTTCGGCCATAAAGGGCTACGCCGAGGTGATGATGCGCGCTCAAGATGTGGACGACGGGAAGCGGGCCGCCTTCCTCCGGAACCTCCTCGACGAAGTGGGCCGTATTGACCGCATCATAAGAACCCTCCTCGATTACTCCCGGCCGAAGAGCGTTTCCCCGAGAGCGCTCGACGTAAACGAGACGGCCTCTAAAACGGCGGACCTCGTTAACAGCCAGGGCGTCCTCAAGAACATCGGGCTCAGGCTCGACCTGGCCCCGGGCGTCCCGCCGATCGAGGCCGACCCCGGGCAGCTCTCACAGGTCATAATAAACCTTATACTTAACGCGAGGGACGCCCTCGGCGGCGAGGGGGAAATAGTCATATCGACCTCGGACGGCGGCGGCGAGGTGGCGATAAAGGTCAGCGACAACGGGCCGGGCATCGGCCCTGAAATCCGGGACAAGATATTCGACCCCTTCTTCACGACGAAGGACCCCGGGCATGGAACGGGCCTCGGGCTCTCCGTCTCGGCCCGCATAGTCGAGACGTTCGGCGGGCGGATAGAAGTGAAAAGCGAGCCGGGAAAGGGGGCCGCGTTCAGCCTCGTATTCCCCGCGGCGGGTGATCATGAAAAAAGAGAAAGTCCTGGTAATTGACGACGAAAAGGGAATAAGAGAAACGCTCTCGCTCATACTCGGAATGGAGAATTTCGAGGTCGAGGCCGTGGAAAACGCGGCCGGGGGCCTCTCGCGCCTCGACGCCGGAGAGGCGTACGACTTCATCATATGCGACATAAGGCTCCCCGGAATGGGCGGTATCGAATTCCTGAAAGAGGCCCGCGCAAGGGACGTCGAGGCGGTAATAATAATGATCTCCGCCTACGGTACGATGGAGAATTCGATAGAGGCCATAAAGGCCGGGGCGGCGGACTACATCAACAAGCCCATAAACTCCGAAGAGCTGATTTTGAGAATGCGCATGGCCGGGGAGCGGCAGAAATTAAAGTCCCGGAACGACTACCTCGAGCGCGAGCTCGGAATGGCGGGAGACGCCGGCGGTATAATCTACACGAGCGCCGGGATGGCCGGGGTGATGGAGCTTTCCCTGAAGGCGTCCCGGTTCAGGACGACGGTCCTCATCACGGGCGAGAGCGGAACGGGAAAGGAGCTCGTCGCCAAGGCCATACACGCGGCCGGCCCGCGCAAGGCCGCGCCGTTCGTCGCCGTCAACTGCGCCTCGATACCCGAAACCCTGATCGAGAGCGAGCTCTTCGGCTACGCCAGGGGGGCATTCACGGGGGCCGAAAACGCCAGGCGGGGGCTCATCGAAGAAGCCGACGGCGGCACGCTCTTCCTCGACGAAATCGGAGAGCTCCCCATGCCCCTTCAGCCCAAGCTCCTCCGGGCGCTCCAGGAAGGCGAGATAAGGCGGCTCGGCGACACCAGGATCGTAAAGGTCGACGTCAGGGTCATAGGGGCGACGTCCCGCGACCTCGAACGTGACGTCGCCGACGGAAAATTCAGGAACGACCTCTACTACAGGCTGAACGTCTTCCCCGTGAGAATACCCCCGCTCAGGGAAAGAAAAGAAGACATCCCCGCGCTCGTCGCGCACTTTATCTCGAAGTACGGAAGGCACGTCAACAGGCGCGTCAGGGAAGCGGCCCCCGAGGTGATCTCCGAGCTTTCGTCCTACGACTGGCCGGGCAACGTGAGGGAGCTCGAAAACGTCGTCGAAAGGGCGATAATCCTCTCCGACTCCGAATTCATAACCCGGATCGACAAGGTCGCAGACGGCTCCGGGCCCGGGGCCGCCATTAAGGACTGGATAGGCAGGCTCAGCTTCAACGAGGCCAGGCAGGAGATAGAAAGGGCTTACATCGAACGCGCGCTCGCCGAGACGGGCGGCAACAGGACCCGGGCGGCGAAGATACTCGGCATAAGCAGACGGTCCCTTCTTTACAAATTAAAGGAGCGGGAAGAATCCTGAAATCCGCGCGGCTCTTCCGGCCCCGGATTGAACCTCCGCCGCATCATGGTTAAATAATCGTATGAGTAAACGAATCGTCGTCGTCGGCGGCGGCATCACGGGGCTTGCCGCGGCCAACCGCATAAAGGAAATCGCGGACGAAAGACATCCCGGCCTCGAGGTTTTGTTGATAGAGGCCTCGGAAAGAACCGGCGGCCCGATACGCACGATAGAGAGGGACGGCTTTTTAATAGAAGAAGGCCCCGACGCATTCATCACGACAAAACCCTGGGGACTCAACCTCTGTCGGAGGCTCGGGCTCGACGGCGAGCTTATCGAAACCGACGACAAGAAACGGAGGACCTACATCCTGAGAGGGAACGGGCTCGTCGAGATTCCCGAAGGGTTCGTCATGCTCGCCCCCTCGCGCCTGACGCCGTTCCTGACCTCGCCCCTCTTCTCGTGGCCGGGGAAGCTCCGTATGCTGCTCGACCTCGTCATACCGCGCGGGCGAGGCGGCGACGAGAGCGTGGCGGGGTTTGTCCGGAGACGCCTCGGCAAAGAGGCGCTCGACCGCGTCGCCCAGCCCATGATAGGCGGCATCTACACCGGGGACGCCGAGCGGCTCAGCCTCCGGGCGACCATGCCGCAGTACATCGAGCTCGAAGAGGAGCACGGGAGCGTCATCGCCGGGATGCTGAGGAGCTACAGGCAAAAGAGCCGGGCGCGGAAGAGGGACAGCGGCGCTCGCTACAGCATGTTCGTATCGTTCAAAAAGGGCATGAGCACGCTCACGGACAGGCTCGCGTCCGGCCTCGGGGAATCCCTCAGGCTCGGGGAGAAAGTGAGCGGGGTAACCGAATCCGGCGGCGGGTATACAGTCTCCACAGACAAGGGTGTCTACGATGCCGACGGGGTCGTAATAACGACCCCGGCATTCGCGGCGGCGAAGCTCGTCGAGAACATCGACCCCGAAACGGCGTCCCTCCTCGCGGGCATAGAATACGCCTCGTCCGCCGTCGCCGTACTGGCGTACAAGCTGTCGGATATAAAACGCCCCATAGACGCCTTCGGATTCGTCGTCCCGGCTACGGAGAGAAAGAGGCTCATCGCGTGCTCCTTCAGCAGCGAGAAATTCCCCGGGCGCGCGCCCGGGGGCTATACGGTGCTGAGGGCGTTCACGGGCGGAACGCTCGACCCCGGCGTGCTAGAGCTCGACGACGAGACGATAGTAGAGAAGCTGAAATCGGAGCTCGCCCCCGTGCTTGGCATAACGGGCGAGCCCGTGTTCGGCCTTCTCAAGAGATACCCGAGCTCGCTTCCGCAGTACAACGTCGGTCACCTGGATCTCGTGCGGAAGATCTCGTCAGGCGTCAAAAAATTGAAGGGGCTGGAAATAGCCGGGAGCGCTATGGGCGGCGTGGGCATTCCGGACTGTATAAACTCGGGTGAAAGCGCGGCCGAGAAGGTCGTCGAAACTGTTTACGGGCCGGGCCGCTAGGGATCAAGCCGGGGATTATTCGCTTCGGCCCCCAGCTTGTTCCGCCTGAAAATCCAGGCGTATATCTTCCTGAAAGCGACTACGAGAATTGCGAGGACGATTATCGCCGCCAGCACGGGAACGGCGAGCGCGAGTATGGACATTACGAGCGCGCCGCCCGCCTCCGCCGTAGAGACGACGGAATTCCCGAGCCCGCCCGTCGTGGCCGTGGAAGCGATTCTCGTGATGGCCGTGAATCCCTGCACCGTGCCCGCCACCCCGCCCCCGACTATAACCGCGAGCCCCCATTTTAAGAACGGGCTCATGTCGGACACGGCCGAGGCCATGACTATAGTCCCCGCGACCGTAGCGGCCGGAACGGCCACGGTATCGAGGAGGTTATCTATCCACGGGACGTAATACGCCGCGATCTCGAATATGGTGGCGATGGCGAAGGCCGCAAGCGCCGGGTAAGTGCCTATCCAGCCGAACTCCGGTGAAAGCGTAAGCTGGCCGGACAGCGAAGCCGCGCTCATAACGAGCAGCGGCACGAATATCCTGAATCCGCACGCCGCCGCCAGCCCGATGCCGACGAATATTGCCAGAAGGGTTTCCATTCCGCTTTCCAGATAAATAGTATATGAAGGCCGTACAGCGTTAGCAAGCGGGATTTAACGGGGCGGCGGCGGGGAACGGACGGGCCGCCCGGCGGCTACTTCCCGGCAACGCCGATCACCTTCACGTGATAGTCGAGCGTCCTCCCCGCAAGCGGGTGGTTATAGCTTATCTCGACCCTGTCTTCCAGGACGCGCGTGATGTGGCAGTTGCCGTTAGGCGTCTTGAAGACGAGCCCCGGCTCGGGGTTCATGCCGGCGTCAGCGAAGAGCTTCTTCTCCACGGTCTGAACCAGGTCCGGGTTCTCCACGCCGTACCCCTTTTCCGGCGCGACCTTGAAGGTCTTCTCCTCCCCGGCCGCCATGCCTACGAGCCCTTCCTCGAGGCCCTTTACGAGCGCCCCCGTCCCGAGCTCGACCGCGAGCGGCTCCTCGTCGAGCGTGTGGAACGTCGAGCCGTCCTCGACCTTGCCTTCGTAGTTGAAAGTTACGGTGTCGCCCATCTCTATTTTAGCGCTCATTCATAGCCCTCCGGAAAATTTAACATTCATGTACCCGATTATCCCCTAGAGGTAAGTAAAGTGATGAT
>JADLGH010000041.1 GCA_020849425.1 Candidatus Dadabacteria bacterium | reverse complement strand
TTAAGAAAATCGAGTGGATGAGCGTTAAAAATCCGATGTGGGGCTGTGGGCCGGTGGAGGATTTAGCGAAGAAGCGATGATTTTTAGCAGAATTTTTCCCGGCCCGTGATTTTTGCTACTTTTCATCTAGGAAAAGTAGAAAACATTATACCAACCTTACCAGTTAAGTATAGAACCTCCCCTTCAGCTAATGGAAACTCCCAGCAGTAAACAATCGAAGTAGCGGCGTCTTGCTAATATCACCTCCAAACGCGCTCACAGTGCGTATAGCCTCAGAACAGGCTACGCCGAGAAGCACACATACATGGGTAGAATCCTTTGCCTTTAGTCTCTAAAAGAGAGATTTCTCACTGTTTTAATTTGAGGTATTTCCGAGCAGTACCGGATATGCTTTCATGCAATCGGCCAAGGGCGTCCGATTCCTCGCACACTCGAAACCGTTGTTCGAGATGACAAGAAGCCTAACGTGTTTCCCGACGTAGCAAAGGCAGAGATTATCGCACCGTTCGCACGACAGCCGCCGATAGACGGGCCTGCCCTACGTCGAATGGGAGCACGCCCGGCGTGCCTAGTCCACCTCGTAAAACCACTTCTCCGGGCTCCTCCCTAGCGTCCCGCCGAAATACTGCTCATCGAGATCGCTGAATCTCCACGACTTGTATCCGTCCGGCGTGATAGCAATTATAACGGTCCCCTCCATCCGGAATCCCGGCCCTATCTCGGGGTGGTTAAGAGCCTCGGGGGTTAGGTAGCGGTTCAATATCTTCCCCTGAATCTCCGTCGCGCGCTCGCCCTCGATGATCTCGGCCTTCCCCGCCGCGCTCACCCACGTCTCCTCGCCCTGACGCCTCCTGCTGTCGACGACGATAGTCGCCCTCGGCCGCGCGGCGGCGTTCCTGGCCTTCTTCGAAGCCGGATCCGTCTCGACGAAAAACTTCCCGTCCTCGAACAAGTACCAGACGGGCGTAAGGTGCGCGCCGCCGTCCTTGTCCTCCGTCGCGAGCGTCGCGTAATGCACGTCACTTAAAAATTCTTTAACGAACGCAGATGGTTCCGCCATGACCGCCTCCCGAAATATTTTTTCAGCTTATAAATATTTAGACTACGGAAACCGGGAGGCGCTTCAAGGTTTTTCGAAAAGGCACAGAAACGGATGCGAGCAGACGAGCATTCGGTTGTCGCCGGCAGACTCCACCAGTACTGCTCGACGGCAGCACAACCCAAAACGGGGTGAGGGTGAGGGAGCGCCTTACAATACGATCCCCTCCCCCTTTCAGGGGAACGGATGCGAGCAAGCGAGCATTCGGACGTCCCGAGCCGACTGCACGAAACTTTATCTGGTACAGCTCGAAAGTATCCGAAACCAAAAGGGTCAGAGTGGGGGTTACATTATCACTACAGACGTCCCCCTACTCCGCCTTCGCGCTCTCCCTCGGCAGGTCCCGGAGGCTCATCTGCCCGAGCCGCGAGTTGTTTATGCTCTGCCCGAGTATCCTCACGGCCTCCTGGTCGGCGTGGAAGCCCATCGAATTTTCGGCCTCGATGAAGTCGAGCATGAACTGCGCCTTCCGCTGGTAGTCCCTCGCCTGCGCGAGCTCGGCGTCCGTCGCCCCGGCGGCCTTCGCGGCCTTTATGTCGTTTATGAGATCGACGAGCGCGTCCATCGCCGTGTTACGCATCTCGAACGTCCGCGTCTGAATCGTCTCCACCCTGCCCCTGAGCTCGGCCTCGCTCGCCTTGTGGCACGTCTGGCACGCGAGGTTGACGTTGAGCATGGGGCTCCTGACATGGTGGTCGCTCACCTTCTGCGCCCCGACGCGCATGTACGGCAGGTGGCAGTCGGCGCACGAGACGCCGTTCCGCGCGTGAATGCCCTGGTTCCACATCTCGAACTCCGGGTGCTGCGCTTTTAAAACGCCCGCCCCCGTCTCGGCGTGCACCCAGTCGTTGTGTCCCACCTCGTCGTAATACGCGATAATGTCCTCGACCCTGAGCCCGTTCTTCCACGGGTAGACGAGCCGCTTTTCCTTCCCCTTGAAGTAATACTCGTCGTGGCACTGCCCGCAGACGAACGCCCTCATCTCCTGGTGCGTCGCGTCGCGGTTGACGTCGTAATCTTCGACGCCCTGCGACGCCTTCAGCGCGCGCATCCCCTCCATGAACGCAGGCCTCGTCACGCGGAGCGCCATCGTCTCCGGGTCGTGGCAGTCGATGCACGCGACGGGATGCTCGACGAGCGCCCTGGCCTCGGGGTACGTCATGGCGTTTATCTTCTCGAATCCCTTTATCGGGTCGCCGTCCCCCTGCTCGACGTAAACCGCCGCCATGGACGCGTGGCAGTTTATGCACGTCCCCGGCTGCGGCGAAGCCTGCTGGCGCTCGGTGTAAGTCTGATCTTCGAGCATGTAGGCGTGTCCCCTCTCCTCCCTGAAATCGACGGCGAAGGCGTACCCCGCCCACATCGTCTTGAGACGCGGGTCCTCTTCCAGCCGCGACTGCGATACGATGGAGCGCGGGTCCGCGTGGGTAGGGGTCCGGGGCACCGCTTCGGAGCCGCCGTACCGTGTCCTCACCTGGTCCACGGTCCGCTTGTAGGCGTCGTACTGGAGCGGGAAATTCTTCCCCCAAATCTCCGGGTCGGAGGTGTCCTCCTTTATCTCGACGACCCTGAACATCGGGTTCTTCGCCTCCTGCTTCCTCTCGACTATGTTGATCAAGAGGGCCGTCACTCCGGCGGCCGTAAGCGCGACCACCACGGCGACGAGCGCGGCGACCCGGATCAAAAATCCCCTCGTCGGTTTTCCCTTTTAATCGACTGTCATCTCACGCCTCCTCGTTTTAATCGCCGTGCGCTGCGCCCACGGTGCCCGTGCTCACAATCTCCTTGTGCCCGACCCCCGTGTGACACCTAATACACGAAAGCCCGGAATCCTTCCCCGCGGGCGGATGATCTATCTGCGCCACCATATCGCCGTGGCAATACCGGCACGTCCCCTCCGTCACCTTCCTGTTCCGCTCCGTGATCCGGATCGGCTCGTGGAAATCCCCCGTCGTGAAGGCGTACGAATGAAAGTAGCCGTTCACGGCCTTCGTCACGTATTTCATCGCGAAGTTGTGGGGGGTGTGACAGTCGTTACACGTGGCGACCTGCCTGTGGCTGGACTTCACCCAGCCGTCATACTGCTCGTTCATCACGTGGCAGTTGGCGCACGCCTTAGGGTCGTTCGTGAGATACGAATCCCCGCGCGCGTAGACGAAGGTGAAGGTTCCGACTCCTAAGGCAATGCCCGATAGCGCACCTATGATAAGAGCCGCTATCATATACGGGCTCGTCAAAGCTGTCCGCACTATTTCTAATATTGAAAGAAATCGAATCGCGAGTCAAATATTTTAACGCGTTTCACACGTCCGACGCACACAACGCGCCTCCCCAAACCCATGCCTGTTACGAACCATGCCCGCTGGAATTCGAAGTAGCAACGCTTGGCTTTCACTACAGACGCGCTTCACGTGATTATAGTCTCGGAACATCCTACGTCGTAAAACACACTTCGTATGTGCTACTTTTCATCAAGGAAAAGTAGAAGCAGTTAGCCTTTGCCTTTCTTATTTTTAAAAGCTGGATTCCCTATACAAGCATTAGGGAATGACAAACTGGGGACTCCCCAAATCATAATATTGCAAGCTGCATAAGCAGCGAAGCAATACACCTCCGGGCCGTGCGGACTGTGTCCGCAGACAATCGAAGTGGCAGCGCTCTGCCTTTGACACCAGCCGCGCTTCAGGTGGTCTCGGCACTTCCCGCGCTATGCCGAAACCGACACTACGTGTCCACGCCACGCGTGCAGGATATCGACGTAGCAGCTTTGGAAATTCATAGCACCGTTCGGTCGTCTGTTCTATCTAATCACCTGACTTGCCCCGCCGAAGACATCGAGTGGATGAGCGTTAAGAATCCGATGTGGGGCTGTGGGCCGGTGGAGGATTTAGCGAAGAAACGATGATTTTTAGGCCGACGCCTTCCTTCTCCTCACTGCATAGAACGCACCTATAATCGCAAACCCCGCGGCGGCCGCGATCATCCCCCACTCGGACAGCGTCGGAATGCTCGCCGACCCTCCCGGACCCCCCGGCATCGCGCCGGGCTCCGTCTGGCCGAAATACACGGTCTGCACGCCGCGAACCTGCTGTGTCCCTCCCGCCGGCTCCAGGACCACCCGTACGATCGGCTCCGATGTCATCATGCCGACGAACGTATCGAAATCGTTCGTGACCGAAACGGTGGTAAATCCCAGGATCGAGCTGCTTCCGTAAATTTTGACGTTCACGCCCGTGCTGCAGGGGCCGTCGACCTCGGCGCAGCCGACGTTCAGGCCGACGTTGTTTACGGCCGGATCGAAATTGATCACGAAATTACTCTCGAAATTATTGTTGGTCAGCACCAAGGGAGGATTTTGCGATCCCCTCGAATCCGTCCCCAGCAGAAGAATGTTGTTGTCCGGGTCGGGGCTCTGGGTGAAAGATATGCCTTCGAGTATGTCGCCCGGCAGAAAGCATTCGTCGCTGCTATTGCTGTTCACGGGAGTATCGCATTGAAGGAAGCCGAGGCTGGGCGGCTGATTGGCGTGCGTAAAATCTTGGATATCTATAACCGGGTTCATCTTGATGAACTCGTTCTGGTTGTAAACGAACTTGATCTGTGCCGCCGCGGGCGCGGACGAAAGACAGAACAGGGCCGCGATCACGGCGAGCGGCGCGGCAAATCTCCTGCAGGTTTTCATGTTCATGCTGATCCTCCATCGTTGGTCTGCTAAAATTTTCCCCTATTCCGGGCGCAAAGAAAAGCCCCGCATTTACAATATGCTTCTGCAGGAATATACGCGGGAACGGGTCGTATCGGATTGGTAACGCAGCACATAATATTGCAAGCCGCATGCTTGTCGCGGCGCTTGTCGGGGCGAAGCCATGTGAAGCCTGATAAGTGAAGCCGTAGCCGGACAGGCAGGAACCCCATTCAGTTAATCCTTTGCCTTTGCCTTGAAAACTTTAAATACGAGATTCTGAAACTAGTTTAGAATGACGGAAAATGCAAAGTCGGTGGACAAATCATAAAATTGCAAGCTGCGTGCTTGTCGCGGCGAAGCCATGCGCAGCCGGATGCGGCGCAGCAATACCCCTCCGGGCCGGCGGGCTACGCCCGCTGGAATTCGAAGTGGTAACGCTCTGCCATCGCCACCAGCCGTGCTTCAGGTGGTTATGGCAGCTTCGGCGCTACGTCTAGAATCCCTTAATATTGCAAGCCGCTCGCGGCGAAGCAATACCCCTCCGGGCCGTCAAAATTCGCGTTAAGAAAATCGAGTGGATGAGCGTTAAAAATCCGATGTGGGGCTGTGGGCCGGTGGAGGATTTAGCGAAGGAACGATGATTTTTAGCAGAATTTTTCCCGGCC
>JADLGH010000040.1 GCA_020849425.1 Candidatus Dadabacteria bacterium | reverse complement strand
TTGCCCGCCCGCCCCGCCCTGTAAAACCCCTCGGCGCGTTCGAGCCGCTTCTCGAATTCCCGGACTTTCCTGGCCCGTGCTTCGGCCGTATGCCGCCACGTGAGGACGTTATAATAACTAACGGTCGTGTCGAGTATGAGGTCTTCCCTGGCCGTTACGCCCTCGAACCTCGTCGAGCGCAGCTGCGCCTTGCTCGACTTTACGCGGTTCGAAGTGCGCCCGAAGTCCCATATCATCTGGTCGAGGAAGAACCCGGATTCCCTGCCGATGAAGGGGAATACGAGCCTCGTGTAAATCTCGGGATACCAGGCGGAATTGGCGCTCCTTACGAGGGACTCGGAAATTTCGACCGACGCATCGGCGGCCGTCATTCCGGGGTTTTCCCCGAGCGCCGTCGCTATGGCCTCGTCGAGGGTCAAAACCCTCGCTTCCCCGGCGCCCGAAGGGGCGGCGAGGCAGAGTGCGAAGCACAACATAAGCAGCAATCCCGGGCCGTATACTCTCATTTTCTTTGAATTATGCAATAATATGACCCTAAAACAAAGCCGTTGCAACACCCTCGGCCCTCCCGTACAATACCGTAATGGCATTCGGCGTTTACGTTCACATACCCTACTGCGTCACCAAATGCCCCTACTGCGACTTCAATTCCTACGGCTCACGCGGCAAGTTCCCGGAAGAGGAGTATACGGGGGCTATCCTGAACGAGCTCGGGCTCTACGGCGAGGAGCTCGCCGGGGGAGGGCTCACGTCCGTATTTTTCGGCGGCGGAACGCCTTCCCTTTTTGCCCCGGGTTCTATAGAGAAGATCATTTCGGCCATATTCGAGAAGACAGGATCTTCGGGGGGAGGGGTAGAGGTCTCTCTCGAAGTGAATCCGAAGACGGCCGACCTCGAAAAGCTGAAGGGACTCAGGCGCGCGGGCGTAAACAGGATAAGCGCCGGAGTACAGTCCTTTACGAGGCGTAAGCTCGAATTCCTCGGGAGGATAAACGACCCGGACGATTCGGTGAGGATCCTCGAAGAGGTGCCCGCCGCCGGGTTTACGAACTATAGCTTCGATCTGATGTACGGGACGGGCGGGGAGACGATGGCGGAATGGGAGGGCGACCTTACGCGCGCGCTTTCTTTCCCATCGGCGCACATATCTGCATACTGTCTCACGATAGAAAACGGGACGGAGTTCGGGAAGCTCCACAGGGCGGGAAAGCTCGTTCTGCCGCCCGAGGACTCGCTCTCGGAATTCATAAGCTACACGACCGCCTTCCTCGAATCCGCCGGCTACAGACAGTACGAGATCTCGAATTACGCCAGGCCCGGATACGAATGCAGGCACAACCTCCTTTACTGGAGGGGAGGGGATTATATAGGCGTCGGCGCGGGCGCGCACTCGCACCTGGGCGGCGCGGGGGAGAGCGGTTGGGGGAAGAGGTGGGCCAACATCAGGAACCCGAATTCATACATCAAGGCCGTCTCCGAAAGGGGGAAGCCTGTCGATTTTTCGGAGGAGCTCGGGAGGGACGAGGCCGTAGAGGACGAGATACTGATGAGCTTCAGGCTGAGCGAGGGGCTCGATATACCGGCTTTAAAAAGGAAGTACGGGGTTTCGCCCGACATTTCGAGGATAGGCTATCTCCGGGAAGACGGTTTTATAGAGGTTTCCGGGGACAAGCTAAGGCTGACAAAAAGGGGGGCGCTCCTTTCGGACGAGATAATCGTGAGGCTCGTAAACTCGCTCGGATAAACCCGGATAAATAATTCACTCACTCTTTATGAGGTGCTTTACGCCGCGCTCTTCTATGAAGTATTCGAGTCCGGTTTCCTCGGCGTGCTTCATGAGCTCGTAGTATGCGGGCCGTGAAAAGCGGGCGTCGAACTTCCCGCCCTTGACCTTTATATACGGGACGTTCCTGTCGTCGATGCGGAGGTTCTCAAGGTCGAGCTTCTCTTCCGTCTCGTCGTTTAGCCTCACATAAAAATCCCCGCCGCGAAAGTCCGCCATCCTGACGACGAAGGGCGTGTCCTCGACCTCGACGTAAAGCCGCCCGGTACCCTCGTCGACGAAATACCTTCCTTCCTCGTCCCTATCCAGGAGCTTCTGGTTATAAAGGTATGTCAGCCTGTGGCGGACCCTGATGCCGTCCTGGTACCAGTTGCCTTCCTTGTCTATCAAAAACCTGTACGTGGTTTCGGGGGCCGATTCATTTGCGCTCCCCGAATCTTTTTCACTCATGGTCTTCCAGTATATCGAATTTCGCCGGCCGCGTCCTACTCGCCGATTATCTTGACGACGACGCGCTTCTTCCGCATGCCGTCGAACTCGGCGTAAAAAACCCTCTGCCACGGCCCGAGATCGAGCTCGCCGTCCGTGACGGGGAGTATGACCTGGTGGTGCATGACGAGGTTCTTGAGATGGGCGTCGCCGTTGTCCTCGCCCGTCCTGTGGTGCCTGTAGTCGTCCCTTCGCGGGGCGATGTCTTCGAGCCATTCCCATATGTCCTCGATGAGCCCGTCCTCGAGGTCGTTCACGTATACGGCCGCCGTTATGTGCATGGCCGAGACGAGGGCGAACCCCTCCTTTATGCCGCTCTTCCCGAGTATGCCGCTCACGGTGTCTGTGATGTGCACCATCTCGCGCCTATTTTCGGTCCTGAACCAGAGATATTCGGTATGGCTTTTCATGGATTCCTCCCCGGACCGGTGCGGTCCGTATAAAGAGATTAGCCCGTAAGGGGCGTTATGCAAAAACCTCCGCCCCCGTGTAGTATCATCGGAAGGGGCTTTACGGAGGCCGGCATGATAATAGAGCTGATAGTTATACCCATAGGAAAGGGCGTCTCGCTCTCGGAATACGTCGCCGATGTGATGAAGGTTATCGAGGCGAGCGGGCTTCCGTACGAGACGCATTCGATGGGGACGAATATCGAATGCGGGTGGGAGGACATAACGCCGCTCGTGAAAAGGTGTCACGACGCCCTCAAGGCGAAGGGCGTCGAGCGCATAAGCACGACGGTACGCATAAGCGAGAGGACGGACAAGCCCTACACGATGTCGGGCAAGATGGAGAGCCTGTCCGAAAAGCTCAAGGGCGACGAATAAGCCGGATTTGTCTGACGCCCGTCGGCTACCGTCCGGCACGGCCGCCCGTTCCTTGACTGCGCCCGGGATTTAGGGTTATTAATTCAGGGTCATGGAAGGGGATGGAAGATACTGGCTGGCCCTCGGGATCGCGCCAGGGATCGGGCACTCGGTGGTTAAAATCCTGAGCGCGAGATACGGCGGCGCCGGGGAGATATTCCGCGCGCCCGAACGGGAGCTCGCGTCGATAGAAGGCGTTCCGCCGCGCTCCGTGGAGGCGATAAAGGCCTTTTCCGATTGGGAGATCGTGGACGCAGAATTCGAAAAGCTCGCGGAATCCCGTTACGGTATCCTTCCCCTTAACGACCCCGGATATCCCTCGCAGCTCTATAACATCCATAGCCCGCCGCCCTGTCTCCTTACGCTCGGGGAGGTCCTGCCCGCGGACGACATTGCGATTGCGATAGTGGGGTCGAGGCTCCCGGACAGGTACGGCCGCACGGTGACGGAGACGCTTGCGGGGGAGCTCGCAGCCCTCGGGATTACCGTGGTCAGCGGCATGGCGCGCGGCATAGATTCCGCGGCGCACGAGGCGGCCCTTAAGAGGGGAGGGCGCACGATAGCGGTGCTGGGCTCGGGTATAGACGTCGTATACCCGCGCGAGAACGAAGAGCTCTACGAAGCCATAGCAGAGAACGGCGCCATTCTGTCCGAGTTCTTCACGGGGACGGCCCCGCTGCCGCAGAACTTCCCCAGGCGGAACAGGATCGTGAGCGGGCTCTCGCTGGGGGTGGTCGTAGTGCAGGCGTCGGAGAAGAGCGGCTCGCTCATAAGCGCCTCTTTCGCGCTGGAGCAGAACAGGGAGGTTTTCGCCGTTCCGGGCAACGTGGACAGGAAGCTCTCGAAGGGGCCCAATTACCTCATAAAAAGGGGGGCGAAGCTCGTCGAGACCGTGGACGACATACTCGGAGAAGTGGGTGCGCTGAGGGGTTTCGGCGGCGGGGCTTCGCGCGGGGCGGAATCGTGGGCGGAAGCGGAGGCGCCGCCTTCCATTACAGGGCCGGATAAGGCCGTGTACGACGCCCTCGGGCGGGACCCCGTTCACATAGACGAGATAATCAGGCTCACCGGGCTCGACACCCCGAGCGTCCTTTCGGTCCTTTTGTCGCTCGAGCTCGGGGGCCATGCTCTCCAGCATCCGGGTAAGTTTTTCAGCCGAAGGATATAGAGACCCGCATACTTTAGTTTTACATCCTTTCTAACCAAAGTATGTTGACATTTTAGGACTTTGGTATTGTAATTAGTATAGATATATCAAGGAATACCGGATTTCGCTATATGTTCCGTTCCCGTCCCGGCGGGAGCCCGGAAGCATGGAACCAGAGATGTCCCAGGAAAAGAACAGTAACGGTGAATCCGTAAAGATAGCTGTAGCCTGTCACTTCCCTCTCCTCCGGGAAGGCATATCGAAAATCCTCGAAGAGGACGCCGGCGTCGAGGTCGTTGCGAGGGTCTCGAACCTGATCGATCTTATCCAGTCCTGCGAGGAGTTCGAATTCGACATACTGCTCCTGGACGTCGATCTGAGGGGGCTCAACCTCACGCGCATCCTTAACCTCATGAAGAAGAACAAGGGCGCGAAGGTCATCCTGATAATCGACAACGATTACAACGAGAATCTCCTTATAAACGCTATAAGGTCGGGCGTAAGGGGGTATCTCGTCAAGGACACGGATTCGAAGCACCTCGTAAAATCCGTGAACGCCGTTTACAACGGGGAGCTCTGGGTCGAGAGGAAGCTCATGGGCAAGGTGCTCGACGGGACGGCGTATCCGACCAAGACCGTGAGGGGTAAGGGCGAGATATACGACCTTACCGAGACCGAAATAAAGATAATAAAGCTCGTTCTTAACGGGTACACGAACAAGGACGTCGCCGACGAGCTTTACATAAGCGAAAAGACTGTCAAGTTCCATCTCTACAAGGTTTTCAAGAAGCTCAAGGTGAAGAACAGGTCCGAGCTCATACTGTTCGGCTTCCGCCACGGGCTGGTAAACTGATGCGGCGAAAAGGGAAGGGGGCTTACGCCGGCAGGTTCCGTCTTGATTTCACGCCCGAAGGGTCTAAATTTAATGCGGACCTTCCACGGCAGTGGAATCCCTCGATTCGGCATCGCAAAAAGAGCGCGGTTAAAGGAGAATTCTGAATGAGAGTATGTGTGATCGGCACGGGGTACGTCGGGCTCGTAACGGGGGCCTGCCTTTCCGGGAGCGGAAATAACGTCATCTGCGTCGACATCGACGAGGACAAGATAAGGAGCCTCGAGGAAGGGCACGTTCCGTTCTACGAGCCCGGGCTCGAGGACATAGTGAAGAAGAACGTGAAGGAAGGCCGCCTTCATTTCACGAGCGACATCGCTCACGGTGTGAAAAACTCCCTCATTATTCTCATAGCCGTCGGCACCCCGCCCAACGAGGACGGCTCGGCCGATATGCAGTACGTCGTGGCCGCCGCCCGCTCGATAGGCGAGCACATGAACGACTACAAGATAGTCGTGACGAAGAGCACCGTCCCCGTGGGCACGACCGAGATGGTGAGGGAAGAGATCAAGAAAATAACGGACGTCGATTTCGATGTCGCGTCTAACCCCGAGTTCCTGAAAGAAGGGGCCGCGGTGGACGACTTCATGAAGCCCGACAGGGTGATAATAGGCGTTGACAAGCCGTCCGTCGGAGAGATATTAAGGGAGCTCTACTCGTCGTTCATGCGCTCGGGCGACAGGGCGATCGTGGTATCGATAAGGTCCTCCGAGCTCGCCAAGTACACGGCAAACGCCATGCTCGCAACGAGAATCTCCTTCATGAACGAGATAGCGAACCTCTGCGAGCTCGTGGGGGCGAACATCTCGGACGTGAGAAAGGCCGTCGGCTCGGACAGCCGTATCGGGAGGCATTTCCTGTTCCCGGGCATAGGGTACGGCGGGTCGTGTTTCCCCAAGGACGTGAAGGCGCTTATAAATACGGCCTCGGGGCACGGGTATGACCTCAGGCTCTGCAGCGCGACGGACGAGGTGAACCAGAACCAGAGGGATATCTTCTGGAAGAAGATAGAGAGGCACTTCGGCGGAGACCTCGCAGGCAAGAGGTTCGGCGTGTGGGGGATATCGTTTAAGCCCGAGACGGACGACATTCGCGAAGCGCCGTCGCTGTACGTGATAGACAGGCTGGTTTCGAGCGGCGCCGAGGTCGTCGTGCACGACCCGGTCGCGCTGGGGAACGCCAAGAGACAGCTCGGCGAGAAGGTCGGCTACGGCGAGTCCAACTACGACGCGTGCAGGGACGCGGACGCGCTCGTTATATGCACAGAATGGAACGAGTACCGCCAGCCAGATTTTCAGACGATGAAGGAGCTTATGAAGGGGCGGGTCATATTCGACGGAAGGAACCTCTACGATCCGAAAAGGCTCTCACGCGAAGGATTCAAGTATTACGGCATAGGGATAGGGAATTAAGCCTCGGCGTCTCCGTCCATCATATTCCTCTTCCCGTAGACGATGAGCTGGTAGCGGTTGTCGAGGCCGAGCTTCTCGAATATGCTCGTGATGTGGGCCTTTACGGTCTTTTCGCTGCTCCCGAGCTTCCGGGCGATGTCGCGGTTGCTCTCCCCGGCGGCGACAAGCTGTATGATCCTGAACTCCGTTTTGGTTATTTTCCTGAATTCGAGGTCTTTGGGGCTCGTATTCCTTGCGGGCGGTTTTTTGCTCCCGCCGTTCTTGATGATATTTATGAGCTCGCTCGTGGTCGTTTCGAAGTTGACGTGCAGGATATTCCCGGTGTCGGGCTCGGTTCCCCCGGACTGTGTGAAGAGTATGACTTTGGACTTAAGGCCGCCGGAGGCTACGAGTCCGTCGATGTCGAACTCCCTCTCCCTGTTGTCGACGAAGATAAAGTCGGGCGCGCCGTCCCGTGCTATCCCGATCAGTGCTTCGGGCTCCGAAACCTCGGTCGTGACTTCCATGTCGGCCTCGAATTCCATTATTTTCCTGAGACCGTCGAGGAAGAGCTTCGAGCTCGATACGAGCGCTATTTTATATACCGTGGCCATTCTTTTTCTCTGCATGTAAGTGGCAACTACCGTGCCGAAAGGTTCAATTCCGGATATTTTCATTGGCGTCTCCCGAGGCGGCATCAATAACCGAGTGTTTATATATAGTTACGGACAAACCTTCGAAAACGGATTTACCGTCCCGTTAAGATGATGGACAGCCGCTCCGCGCGGCTTCTGTCAAAAGACGGCAAACGATGGATGGCCGGCGACAAAATACGTCACATTTTCCGGCGTCGATGGCCGGTTAAGCGGGTTTCCAAAGGAGAAATGAGCTTTTCCCGAGCCTAAAACGGGGTCGTCAACATCTAAACATTTGAATAATTACTAATTCAGGTAAAATGCCACACCATCCGGCCGGATAAATTTGACACCGGAAGGGTTGTGATTAGATTTAATTGTAATTGCATTCGAGGGAAGCAGGAGGTTGAATGGCAAAGTCTCTTATTATCGTTGAGTCGCCTGCGAAGGCGAAGACCATAAAGAAGTTCATGGGCAGGAATTTTGACGTGGAAGCGTCCTCCGGCCATCTGGTGGACCTTCCAAGCAGCAAGCTCGGCGTCGACATTGAAAACAACTTTAACCCGCAGTACGTGGTGATAAAGGGGAAATCGAAGTACCTGAACCAGCTTAAAAAGGCGGCCAAGGGGGCGGAAAGGGTGTACCTCGCGTCAGACCCCGACCGCGAGGGCGAGGCCATAGCATGGCACATCGCCGACAAGCTCGACATCCGCGACAAGTCGCTCCGCGTTCTCATACACGAGATAACGGAGAAGGCCGTTAAGGAATCGATAGAGCATCCGACGATACTCAGCCAGGACAGGTTCGAGGCCCAGCAGGCGAGGCGAATCCTCGACAGGCTGGTCGGATACCAGGTGAGCCCGATACTCTGGAAGAAGGTCAGGAAAGGGCTCAGCGCGGGGAGGGTCCAGAGCGTCGCGCTCAGGCTCGTAGTCGAGCGCGAGAGGGAGATCGAGGCCTTTAAGTCCGAGGAGTACTGGACGATAGAGTCCCTCCTCAAGAGGGGCGAGGACTCGCCCGAGAGCGCGTTTACCGCCGTACTCGCGACGTACGAGGGAAAGAAGGTAAGCATAGACAACGGGGACGACGCGAAGTCCATAGTCGATTCCGTCAGAAACGAGAAATTCACCGTCACGTCCATAGAAAGGAAGGAGAGGAAAAAGAACGCCCTCCCTCCGTTCATAACCAGTACGCTCCAGCAGGAGGCGTCGAGGAAGCTCAGGTTTCCCGTCAAGAGGACGATGTCCATAGCGCAGAAGCTATACGAGGGCATAGACCTCGGGAGCGAGGGGCCTGTCGGTCTTATAACGTACATGAGGACGGACTCGGTCAGGATATCCGAAAACGCGCTCGCCGAGGCGAGGGAGCTCATAAAGGAGACGTACGGAGGCGAGTATCTCCCCGAGAAGGCGAATACGTACAAGGTGAAAAAATCGGCGCAGGACGCACACGAGGCGATAAGGCCGACTTACGTCGGCAAGCTGCCGGATTCGGTGAGGCAGTATCTATCGGACGACGAGTACCAGCTCTATAAGCTCGTCTGGCAGAGGTTCGTCGCTTCGCAGATGCAGCCGACGGTATTCGACCAGACGACCCTGGAGATAACCGCGGGGAAAGGCGTTTTCAGGGCCACGGGGTCTATCGTGAAGTTCCCCGGGTTCTCGGCCGTCTACCTCGAAGGCAAAGAGGACGAGGAAGAGGAGAAGGAAAAGGAGGAGATGCGGAAGCTCCCCGACGTCTCCAGGGGCCAGGAGCTCGACCTCGTTAACCTCGAAGGGAAGCAGCACTTCACGCAGCCGCCGCCGAGATTCACCGAGAGCTCGCTCGTAAAGGAGCTCGAGGAAAAGGGCATAGGCCGCCCGTCTACGTACGCGACTATACTCTCGACCATACAGGAAAGGCAGTACGTCACGATGGAGAGGAAGAAGCTGAAGCCGACGCTCCTCGGGTGCTCGGTGAACGACCTTCTCATACAGGGTTTCCCCGAGATCATGGACGTTCAGTTCACGGCGGAGATGGAAGACAAGCTCGACAACGTCGAGGAGGGGAGCGTCAACTGGGTGGAGCTCCTGAACGGTTTTTACAGTGGGTTCTCGGAGAGGCTAAGCAGCGCCCAGGATTCGATGAAGAGCCTTAAGCGAGACGGTCTGCCGACGGACATAAAGTGCGACAAATGCGGCGCCGACATGATTATAAAGTGGGGAAAGAAAGGGGAGTTTCTCTCCTGCTCGAAGTACCCCGAGTGCAAGAACGCCAAGGCCTTCGAGTACGACCCGGACGGTAAAATCAAGGTTATCGAGCAGGCAGAGCCCGTTTTGAGGGAAGACATAAAGTGCGAGAAGTGCGGTAAGCCCATGCTCATCAAGCGGAGCCGGAGGGGCGAGTTCCTCGCGTGCTCGGGCTACCCCGACTGTAAGAACGCCAAGGCCTTCGAGCTCGACCCCGACGGCAACATAAAAATCATCGAAAAGGAGGAGCCCGTCCTCAGGGAAGACATAAAGTGCGAGAAATGCGGGAAGCCCATGGCCGAGAGGAAGGGGCGCTACGGCAGGTTCCTCGGCTGTACGGGATATCCCAAGTGCCGCAATATCAAGGGCCTCGACGAGAATGGAAACCCCGTGGAAGCCAAGGCCGCCGGGAAATCGGGCAGTAAGAAAAAGACCGCCGACCAGGCTGCGTCCGCCGGCGAAAACGCGGGTTAATTGTGCGTTAACGGGACCGCATGAGTTGTTGACACAGTAAAAATATCAACTAATCTTGATAGTGTTTTAACCTGATATGGAAAGGAATTCGAGGCAGATAAATCTGGGCGGCGTCAAGGTGGGCGGCGTAGCGCCCGTGACGGTTCAGTCCATGACGAAGACCGACACGAGGGACGTCACCGCTACGGTCCTCCAGATAAGGGGCCTCGAAAAGGCCGGCTGCGATATAGTGCGCATCGCCGTCCCCGACATGGAGGCCGCAAAGGCCCTGGGGCATATAAAAAAGCAGGTCCGGATACCGATAGTCTCGGACATACACTTCGATTACAAGCTGGCCCTCGAGGCCGTAAAGCAGGGCGTTGACGGCATGAGGATAAACCCGGGCAACATCGGCGCCAGGTACAGGATAAAGGCAGTCGTCGAGGCCGTTAAGGAGAGGGGCATACCGATAAGGATCGGCGTCAATTCCGGCTCGCTCGAAAAGGACATACTGAAAAAGCACGGCTCCCCGACGGCGGAGGCGCTCGCCGAGAGCGCCATGAGGCACGTCTCGATCCTGGAGGACTTCGATTTCAGGGAGATAAAGATTTCGGTAAAGTCGACGGACGTGAAGAAGATGATCGCTGCCTACAGGCTCCTCGCCGAGAGGACGGATTATCCGCTCCACCTGGGCGTGACAGAAGCCGGCACGTACGAGCTCGGGACCATAAAGTCGTCAATCGGGATAGGGACGCTGCTGGCGGACGGCATAGGCGATACGATAAGGGTTTCGCTCACGGGCGACCCGAGGGACGAGATAGCCGTCGGGCTCAATATCCTGAAGTCGCTCGGGCTAAGGAAGAACGGCATAGAGCTCATATCATGCCCCGGGTGCGGAAGGCTCGAAATCGACCTCATGAAGCTCGTCAAGGACGTCGAGGGACGGATAGCGGGGCTGGAGCTCCCGAGGCCTATCAAGGTTGCCATACTCGGCTGCGTCGTGAACGGGCCGGGCGAGGCGTCCGAGGCCGACATAGGCATAGCCGGCGGGCGAGGGAAGGGGATGCTTTACAAAGACGGGAAGCTGGTGCGCTCGTTTAAGGAAGGGGATATCGTGAACGAGCTCGTAAAGGAGCTCGAGACTTTTTCCGTACCGGTCGAGTGATCCCGGTTTTTTCATTTCAATTTCCCCTTTTTCGACCACACTTCTGTCATTCCCAACGGTTCTGAGCGTGCGTAAGAACCGGACGCCCTAACCTTAAAGCGGAAGCGCTTATCCAGTACCGCGCGAGACCTGCCTATACATCGGGAATCCAGTCTTTTAAAAATAAGAAAGGCAAAGGCAAAGGATTAAAGGCCCTCTACTTTTGACTGACCACACACGTATGCGTGTTTTTTGTTGTAGCGCGTTCGGATGCTACAGGCACCTAAAGCGCGTCAGGCGGTAATAGCAAAGCCGCTGTTACTTCGATTGTTTACTGCCGGGGTTTCAGTTGCTGAAGGGGAAGTTCTATACTTAACTTGTAAGGGTGGTGCAGGGGTTTTCTACTTTTCCTTGATGAAAAGTAGCAAAAATCACGGGCCGGGAAAAATTCTGCTAAAAATCATCATTCTTTCGCTAAATCCTCCACCGGCCCACAGCCCCACATCGGATTTTTAACGCTCATCCACTCGATTTTCTTAACGCGAATTTTGACGGCCCGGAGGGGTATTGCTTCGC
>JADLGH010000039.1 GCA_020849425.1 Candidatus Dadabacteria bacterium | reverse complement strand
TTCGGCAGAGCGCAGGAGGTGCTAAATCAACGGGGAGCTCGGCAGGTGAGAATTGCATGGCGTTGCCACTTTGAATTCCTGCGGGCGAGGCCCGCCGGCCCGGAGGGGTATTGCTGCGCCGCAAGCAGCTTGCAATATTATAGTCAAGGAATTCTTGATGAATTGCTGGTGGAAATGGATTCCCTATATCGGACTCCGCCAAGGCTTCGACCGACAAGCAAGCATTCGGGAATGACAACCTTTAGAAAGTGCGGGTGTCCGATTCCTCGCTCGCTCGGAACCGTTGAGAATGACAAACTATAAGACAAATTATAAGGATGACGGAAAGGTGGAGTCGCGGTTGTGCGCTGCGACGCCGTATTCATGCACGCGTGGCGTGGTACCCCACTTTTTACAAAGGGGGAGGGTTTTTGATGTATCGTAGTGTAATGCGCACGACCCGTCGTGAGCGGCCGCCGCACACTTCCCCGGTGTCGTTGCTTCTGCAACGATATACACCGCCTCGAAACGCTTTCTCGTTTGACGACCCTGTAATCCAGGCAGTATAGTTTTTTTAATGGTTTAGTACTTGATTAATCTGAGCATCGAAATAGAAGAAGCACGGGAGGATAATCATGATTAGCGTTATTAACCCAGTCTCCAGGGTGGTATCTCTCGTGATTATCCTCTCGGTGTCGGCTATGTTTCAGACCGGCTGTGATTCCTCGGAAGGTCGGGACGAGCTCGACGGCCCTACGCGGATCAACCACTACGTCCAGACAGCGCGGTCAGGAAGCCTTGTGCCTCAAGAGGGAGACGAGGGGCTTTACACGCTTATCATGGAGCAAGTGCCGTTCGAGATTTACGGCGTCATATTGGAGCCGGAAGTCGACACGCGCAGTGCGCCGTTCAATGCGTTCGCGAGGCATTTCATCCCCATGACCTCGGAGAGCGGCTTCCCTGTTTCGGTGTTAAGGGTGGGAGGAGGGCTTCCCGAGCCCGCCTCCGTTACTCTCGAGCTGCTTAACATCAGCTACGACGCCGATAACAGGACCGCCATATACGACGTGCGCGTGCTGCCGGACGAGGACACGCCCGAGAATCTGACCGTACTACAGGCGAGGGGCATCGAGGACGTCCCGGAGTCGTTCGACTCGCCGACTCTCGCTACCGCAGGGGGGATAAGCCACGGCTGGCATTATCAGCCCCACGTGGGAGACAAGCTCGGCAACGGAGCCGAAGCCAGCTTCGAATCGCCCTTCGGGAGAGGGACTGTCGGCCTTGTGAACTCGAGCTCGCACGACGTATCCCTGAAAGTCGAACAGACTGTAGGACTGGGGACATGGGAGCTGACGTTCACGATGAAGCCGGGCGCATCGATACCCTGCGCCTGGTTTTCGGGCGCTTGGGGGTTCAGAGTTACGTCCGGCTCGGGCGGCGGCTACGTCGAGATAACGAGGGACAAGAGCGTCGCGTGCGGCGATTTCCCGCTCAAGCACTGCTCGGACAGCGAATTCGACGGATGCACGAACAAGCTCGGCGTCTTCGGAGGCGAGGACTGGGACCAGGAGGGTCTTGAAGGCATCGACGGAATAGTGCAGGTGGTCGGGGGAATAGTGCAATAATCCGTGCGCGCGGCGAGTTGCCATGGATAGACTGCTCGGGCGCGCTCACGCCTTCGTCGAGACCGCGTCGGGACAGGTCCGGCTTCGCAAACATGCTATGCCGGGACAGGCAGCGCGAACGGGATAGGTTGTGCTGCCGGATTAAGCAGAAGAGTCTCGGTAGAATTCATAAAACACACTATGTGTGTGCGACCTCCAGTTCCTAGACGGGCCTTAGAAGCGCGCGGGCGGGGGCCCCGTCGCAGTTGTCTATCTTTATCGGCAGGCAGACCATTTCGTAAAGGCCGGGCGCGGTGCGGGAGAGGTCGAGCCCCTCGATCACCCATATCTTCGCCGAGAGGATTATCTTGTGCACCTCGGCCATGTTGCCGCCGTAGCCGCCTATGGAGAGATAGTCGACGCCGATGGTTAAGACGCCCCTGTCCACGAGGTAGAGCGCGGCCTCTGTCGTGAGGAATACGTAGGATTCGTCAAAGGGTTTACGGTCCCACTTTTCGCGGGAGTTCCGGGTTTTGAGGAGTATGCGCTCGCCCTTTTTTATCTTGTGGGCGCGGAGCTCGGCGACCTTGATGGAAACGGAATCGTCGATTTCTATGACGCGGGCGTTGCCGACGACCGCGGAAAGCGGCATTTCGTCGATGCCGTGTCTTAAATTAGTGAAATGCGAGGGGGCGTCCATGTGCGTAGCCGTGTGGACGGACATTGACAGGGCCGAAAGCGTGCAGTCGTCGCCGTCTTCTATGTCGGAGAGCCGGAGTATCCTGACGGGCGGGTCGCCCGGCCACGTCACCATGCCGTTGGATATGGGCACCGAAACATCCATCCAGTCGTCCGATTCGAGTCCGGGACTGTTTTTCGTGCTGCTGGGTTCTTTTGGGGAGCCGGCGTGCATATCCCTTTCATTTTAAACGATTTTAGGGCCGTGGCAAACTGAAGCCCTATTTTACGCCGCGGCGGGCCAGGACGTTCACGATTTCGTCGGCGATGTCGCCGGGGGCGCGGCCGTCGGTCGTGACAGTGGCGCCTGCGAGCTCGTAAAGGTGCTCGCGCGCCGCGAGGAGCTCCCTTATTCTTTCGAACGGGTTTTCGACCTGGAGGAGGGGGCGGGTTTTGCTGTGCCTGACCCTCTCGTATATCGTTTCGGGGCTCGCTTTTAAGTAGACGATAGCGCCGCCAATTCTCATCGCCTCGATATTGGCGGGCCTCGTGACGGCGCCGCCGCCTGTGGAGACGACCTGTCTTTCGCCGCCCGCGAGACGGGCCAGTATCTCCGATTCGAGCTCCCTGAAGCCTTCCTCGCCCCGCGCGGCGAATATTTCCGTCACGGTCATTCCGGCTTCAGTTTCGGCCAGCTTGTCGGCGTCCCGGTATTCGTAACCCGTCTTTTGGGCGAGCACCTTTCCGACGGCCGTTTTGCCCGCGCCCATGAAGCCAACGAGGAAGATGTTTTTTGCGTGGATGTCAATCATCTGAAGGCTGGTAAACGGAGTTCTGTCCCCTCGCTCCGGTCGAGAGTTTTTCGACGTACTTGGCGATTATGTCGCACTCGATGTTTACCCGGCTGCCGGGCCCGAGGCCGCCGAATATCGTCTCGGCCAAGGTGAAGGGGATGATATTAACCGTGAATTCGCTGCCCTCGGCGGAGTTGACCGTGAGGCTTACGCCGTCCACCGCCACGGAGCCCTTTTCGACGACGTATTTCGCGAGCCCTTCGGGCAGGGAGAACCTGAATATGAAGGAGCCGCCGGACTCCGTCTTCGAAACGACCTCGCCGACGCCGTCCACGTGTCCGTTGACGATGTGTCCGCCGAGCCTGTCGCCCGACCTGAGGGCGCGTTCGAGGTTGACCCGCGAGCCCGGGGCGAGCGCGCCGAGTGTCGTCCGGGAGAGGGTTTCGTGCGAAGCGTCCACAGTGAATTCGCTGCCGTCGAGGGCCGTGACCGTGAGGCATGCGCCGTTTACCGCTATGCTGTCGCCGAGCGCGGCTTCGCCGAGGTCTATCTTGCCGACGGATATTGTGAACGTGGATTCCCCGTCCTTTTTGTCGACGGACTTTACGACGCCCGTGTCTTCGACGATGCCGGTGAACATCCTACTTCCCCCGTCTGAGTATGAAGGTGTCCAGCAGTATGAGTATAACACCTACCGTTATCGCGGAGTCGGCGATGTTGAAGGGGGGCCAGTGGAGGGACGGGTCGCCGAACCAGTGAAAGTCGAGGAAGTCCGTTACGTATTTGAGCCTGAACCTGTCTATGGAGTTTCCGATCGCGCCGCCCAGTATGAGCGAAAGCGCGAAGACGAGCAGGCCGTCGCCCTTTTCCGTCCGGGAGAGGAAATAGAATATGACCGATACCGCCGCTATCAGCACCACGGCGAAGAGGGGCATGCGCACGGCCTCGGGAAGGTCCCTGAAGATGCCGAAAGCGGCCCCGGGGTTCTGGATGTGCGTGAAGTCGAGGACGGGCAGGGCGTGGACCTTGCGGTACAAAGGGATCGATTTCACGACCAGCCACTTCGAGAACTGGTCGATTACGACGACGACCGATGCAATGAGAATCGCGAGACTGTATCTGTTCATATCGAGGAACGTAAGAGTATATAGGATTCAGATTTTACTTCAATATATTTTGTTCGGAGCGGTTTATCCTTCCGAGGAAGTCCGCTGCGTAGGACTCGTCCCGGGGGCCGAGGGAGGCGAGCTCCCTGAACGCGGCGGCCGCGCCTTCGTAGTCCCCTTCGGCAAAAAGGGACGTGCCCAGCAGGCGGAGGTTCTCGGACGCGAGCCCGTCCGACGGGAGGCCGAGGTAGCGGGCGGTTTCGAAGTAGGGCGCGGCCTTCGCATACCGGCCGGCGTTATAGAGCTGCCTTCCGACGAGGTAGTAGGCAGGGGCGTAGCCGGGAGAGCCCTGAATCGATTCTTCCGTGGCTATGGCCTGGAGGGCCCTGTCGCGGGTGGCGAAGAATTCCCTTGCGCCTTCTTCGGCGGAGCCGCCTTCCCGGATGGCCGAAATCTTTATGTCGAGCTCGCGCTGGACGTCGCCGGGGAGGTAGGACTTTTCGATGCCGCCGAATATTTCGAGGGCGGCTTCCGTATCGCCCGACTGCCAGAGGGCGTTGGCCCTCAGGTTCGAGAGTATGATGCGGTCTACCTTAGAAAGCCCGTCCGATTGCCCGGCGAGCCCGGCTGCCCTGTCGTAATCGCCCGAGTAGTAGGCGGAATAGGCGAGGCCGTTAATCAGCATCGGGTCGTTTTCGTCGTAGCCTCGCGCCTCGGAGAATATCCTGCCCGCCCTCCAGAAGTTCCCGGCGGCATAGTTGGCGAAGGCATCTTTTTTGAGCGCCGCGACCTTCCTCGCGCAGACGGCTCCGAAGATGCCCGGAGCGTCGAACCTGGCCTCGGCCATGGCGGCGGCCTCTGGGGGCGTGGGCACTGTTTCGAGGAACGCCTCCCATTCGGCGATGAGCTCGCGGAGCGGCTTGCCGTAGGCGGAGAAGTCGCCGCTGCCGTAGACCTTCTTGTACGTCTCGATGCCGTACCGGTCTATGAGGTACCTCGAAAAGGAGCCCATTAGCGTGTAGCTCACACCGGGCGCGGCGTACCAGAACCCGAGCCCGGTGATGGATTCGATGTCGGGGGCGAGCCCGGCCTTTATTATCAGCTTGGACCATTGATGAGGCGTGAAATCGTCGCCGCTCCAGTCGGCGGCCACGGCGAGCCCTTCGAGGAGCCCGATCCTGGGGCTTATTTTGAGGAACCGGTGGCCGAAGTCGGCGGACATGACGTGTACCAATTCGTGTTTCAGAACCTGGTGCGGGTAGGAGTCGTAGACGAGGTGTATTTCCTTGTGTATCGGGTTTGCGATGGTCGTGTCGCCAGCGCCGACGACACGCTTACGGGTTTGGGCGTTCGGGTAGATGTAGGAGCGTATCTTGCCCGGGGAGTTGACGTCGAGGTATTCGGCGAGCTGTGCGTACCGCCATTCGTGCTCGTCGGCGATGAGGTCGATGCGCCTGGCCACGGGCGAGCCGGGGTCGTAGTAGATCACGAAGTGGTCCGTCTCGACGGAGGCGGGGAGTATCTCTTCCGTGATGTATTCGCGGGGGAAGCTGACGCCGATCTCGGACCTGTAGACGTGCGCCGAGGCGAGGAGCGCGACGAGCACTATCAGCTTCACGAAGTCCCACGCGCCGAGGCGGCTGTAGCCTAGGCCGTTCGCTATGGAGAGCAGGGTGAGGAAGAGGCAGCCCCAGAGGACCGTAATCGCGCGCGCCGCGACGAGTGTCGTCGTCACGGGGAGGACGGCGTCGTAAATCGGGCCGGGGAAGAATCCGAAGACGGGGTTATAGACGAAGAGGGACGGCTCGCTGTAGAGGACGTAGAGGGAGTAGACTATCGTGCCGATTATGATCAGCGCCCCGGCGATGAAGCCGCGCCGCCGGA
>JADLGH010000038.1 GCA_020849425.1 Candidatus Dadabacteria bacterium | reverse complement strand
GGTGGAGGATTTAGCGAAGAAGCGATGATTTTTAGCAGAATTTTTCCCGGCCCGTGACTTTTGCTACTTTTGGTCAGTCAAAAGTAGAGAATCACTTTTCCATACCTACCAGTCACCACCGTACGTCCCCCACAAGGTCGCCAACCCCGCAGCTTCTACCAGCTTTCGAAGTAGCAAGGCATTGCCACAATCTCCAGCCACGCTTCAGGTGGTTTCAGCAACTTCGGCGCTACGCCGAAAGACACACATACGTGTGTGCTACTTTTCATCAAGGAAAAGTAGAAGCAGTTCGCCTTTTCATTTCTCTTTACTTCTTTTAAGACTGGATCCCGATCCGGCTTCGCCCTCTGGCTTTCAGGCTTCGCATGGCTACGCCCCGACAAACGCCGCGGCAAGTACAAGCCTCGATACTAAAGAAGGCAGGGCCTGAGCAGTACCAGATAAACGCTTCCGCTTCAAGGTTGCGGCGTCCGATTCCTCGCTCGCTCGAAATCGTTGGGAATGACAAACTCCAGAGAGTTGATTCGCTTTAGAGCCGGACGAGCTTGCACATAATCAGGCCTAGGCGAATCCCGATTCCCCAGGCGAGCGCCCTACTGCCTCGCCTCTCCGGCCGCTTCCTGCGCCTTCCCGGCAGCCTGCTGCACGCGGATGTCTTCCTCGTAATACTCCCATCCGCCGCCGAGCGCCTTGTACACGGCGACGAGTGACGTCCGAAGCTCCGTCTCGCTCCGTGCGAGCTCGCTCTGTGTTTCGAGGAGCGTCCTCTCCGCGTCGAGCACGTCGAGGAAGTTCGCGACGCCGTAATCATACCTCATCCTCGCGAGCTCCATCGCGTTCTCGCTCTCCTTCACCGACTCGACGAGGTACTTATGCCTCTCTATCTGGTTGTTGTGGTCGACGAGCGACGAGTCTACGTCCTCGATTGCACCGAGCACCGTCTGCTGATACGCCGCGAACGCAGCCTGCGTGCGCGCGTCGGCGGCCTCGACCCTCTGGTACACCCTTCCGAGGTCAAACGCCGGCCAGAATATGCTCGGCCCGACGCCGAACGCCCCTGCGCCGCTGTCGAAGAGCCCCGAGAACGTCGTCGCCTGGAGCGCCGCGCTCCCGAATATGCTTATCCTCGGGAACAGGTCCGCCGTCGCGATGCCGATAGACGCCGTAAACGCCGCGAGCTGCCTTTCGGCCACCCTTATATCCGGCCTCCTTTCGAGGAGCTCGACGGGCGTCCCGACAGCGACTACGTCGGGCACGGCCGGGAAAGGCTCGGGCTTCAGAAGCTCGGTAACGTAAGTATCCGGAAGCTGCCCCGTAAGGACGCCGAGCCTGTATATGGCCTGCCTGACCCTCGTTTCCAGCGGCGGAATCAGCGCCAGCGTGTTGTTGTACTGCGCCCTCGCCCTCGATACGTCGAGCGCCGTCCCCCGCCCGCCTTCGAGGAGCGTTATGGTGAGGTCGAGCGTGTTCTTCTGGTTCTCCGCGTTCTTCCGCGCGACGGCAAGGCCGTTCTGCGCACCCCGCAGCTCGAAGTAGTTCCTCGCCACCTCGGCCAGTAGCGTCACGACGACGTCCCTCCGCGTCGCTATACGCGATTCGAGCTCGGCGGTGTCGGCCTCGATCGTGCGCCGTATACGTCCGAAGATGTCGAGCTCCCAAGCGGCGTCGAACCCGGCGTCGAAAAGCTCGGTGTTCCTGTCGGCCCCCGGGAACGTCTGGGCCCTGGACGACCTCTGCCAGGTGTAATCCCCCTGGAACGGCACTATCGGCGCAAGCTCGAACTCAGTCTCGTGCATAAGCGCGCGGGCCTCCAGTATTCGCGCCGTCGCGATGTCGATGTCGTAGTTGCCGGCGAGCGCGTCGCGAATGAGCGTGTCGAGTATCGGGTCCCGGAACTCGCTCCACCACTCGATCTCGACCGCATCGGCCCTGTAGTCCTTAGTCCCCGCGTCCTGGAACGACCCGGGAAGCGGCGTCCCGGGCTTTTCGTAATCCGGGCCGACCATGCAGCCCGTGAGAAAACCCCCCGTGAGGAAAACCCCCGTGAGGAAAACCGTTTTCAGTATGGCGGCCGTTGAATATCTCATTTCGCTTCGACACTCCGGTTCTTTCTCGATTCGGTGAACTTCCTTATGACGACGTAGAAGACAGGCGTCAGGAACAGTCCGAAGAACGTGACTCCGAACATGCCGGCGAACACCGACGTCCCCAGCGCCTGGCGCATCTCGGCTCCCGCGCCCGCAGCGATAACCAGCGGCACGACGCCGAGAATGAACGCGAACGACGTCATCAATATCGGGCGCAGCCTGACGCGGGACGCCTCGACTACCGCCTCCTCGCGCTCCTTGCCCTGTTCCTGGTAGTCCTTTGCGAACTCCACTATAAGAATCGCGTTCTTACACGCAAGACCCACGAGCACGACGAACCCGATCTGGGTCAGAATGTTGTTGTCCATTCCGCGCAGCCACAGGCCCGCGAGCGCCGACAACAGACACATGGGCACGATTAGAATAATCGCCAGCGGGAGCGACCAGCTCTCGTAAAGAGACGCCAGGATCATGAAGACGAACAGGACGCAGAGCGGGAATATGAATACCGCCGCGCTCCCCTGCGTCACCTCCTGGTAAGCGAGGTCCGTCCATTCGTACCCTACCCCGGCGGGCAGAACCTGCCCTGCGAGCTTCTCCATCGCCGCGATCGCCTGCCCCGAGCTGAACCCCGGGATGGAGTCTCCGCTCACCTCGACCGCGGGGAAGAGATTATACCTCACCACCCTGTCGGGCCCCGTCTCGTCTTTTAACGTAACGACGGAGCCGAGCGGCACGGTAGCCCCGTTGGCGCTCCTCGTCCGGAGCTTGAGTATGTCCGCGGCATCCTGGCGGTAGCCCCCCTCGGCCTGCGCCGTAACGCGGTACACCCTTCCGAAGAGGTTGATGTCGTTCACGTAAACCGAGCCCAGGTACACCTGGAGCGCGTCGAATATGTTCGTAAGAGGCACGTCCAGCTTCTTGGCCTTCTCGCGGTCTACTTCGGCGTATAACTGGGGCGTGTTCAGGCTGAATGTCGTGTACACCCTCGTAAGGCCGGGCTCCTGATTCGCCGCCCCGATGAGCGCATAAGAAGCGTCGGCGAGCTCTCTCAGCCCGACGGCCCCCCTGTCCTGAACCATCATCTTGTATCCGCCCGCGGTGCCGAGCCCCCTTACGGGCGGCGGCGAGATTACGAGCAGCCGCGCCTCCTGTATGGTCGAAAGCCTTATACTGAGGTCCGTTATTATTTCGTTGAGCGACGGGCCGTGCTTCGCCCTCTCGTCGAACGGATCGAGCGGCGTGAATATAACGCCCGCGTCCGAGCTGTTGGAGAACGTCGCACCCGAGAATCCCGAGAATCCGACCGCGTACGCTATGCCCGGCGTGTCGAGGATTATTCTCGTCGCCTCCTGCACTGCGGCGTCCGTCCTTTCGAGCGAGGCCCCGTCCGGCAGCGCCACGTCCACGATAAGATAACCCTGGTCCTGCGCCGGGATGAATCCCGTCGGCACCTGGGTGAACCCGATATACGTAAGCCCTATAAGGCCGGCGTATACGAACAGCGCTATGGTGCTGAACCTGAGCAGCTTCTTGACCGAGCGGCTGTACGAATGGGAAGTGAAATCGAAGAAGGTGTTAAAGCCTCTGAATATCTTCTTCAGCACGAGGTTCACGTACGGGCCTATGAACCATCCGACGACAGCCCCCGCCAGGAAGAGCCCTATCCTTATGGTCCACACGATTACCCCGCCCTCTCCCGCCATGTCGTGCTGCCCGGGGAGAGACGCCAGCGCCGGCGCGATAAACGCATACGCGAGGAAGCCGACTATCGCCGCTATGGCCACCCTCGGCAGAGGCTCCTGGTGCTCGGCCTCGCTTTCGGGCTTGATGAGCTGCACCGCCCTCGCCGGCGCGAGCGACAGCGCGTTCACGGCCGACAGTATCGTCGACACCGCTATCGTCAGCGCGAACTGCTTATAGAACTGCCCGCTTATCCCGGGAAGGAACGCCGTCGGTATGAACACCGAGCTCAAGACGAGCGTAATAGCCAGGACCGGGCCCGTGATCTCCTTCATGGCCCTTAGAGTCGCCTCCCTCGGCTCGTATCCCATGCCCATCCATCGCTTGATGTTCTCGACGACGACGATAGAGTCGTCGACGACGATACCTATGGCCAGGACGAGGCCGAACATGGAAAGGTTGTTGAGCGAGAATCCGAACGCCGCCATGACGGCGAACGTACCGACGAGCGACACGACGGCGTCTATCATCGGCAGGAGAGCGGCCCTCCAGTCCTGGAGGAACACGATGACGACTATGAAAACGAGAATAAAAGCTACGTACAGAGTATGGAAAACTTCGTCTATCGACTGCTGAACGAAAACGGTCGGGTTGTATACGATCCTGTATTCGAGGCCCTTCGGGAAATTCTGGCTGATCTCGGCCATTGTTTTCTCGATGTTCTGCGCCGTGGCCAGGGCGTTCGACCCCGGGAGCTGGAACACGCCTATGGCCTGCGCCGGCTTGCCGTCGAGGTAGCTGTTCCTCGCGTAATCGAGCGCGCCGAGCTCCACCCGGGCGACGTCCTTCAGCTTCGTCGTCCGCCCGTCCTCGCCCGTCCTGACGATTATGTCGCCGAACTGCTCCTCGTCGAGGAGCCTCCCGAGCGTGTTGACCGATAGCTGGAACGCGTTGCCCTGCGGCACGGGGGGCTGCCCCACGATGCCCGCGGCGACCTCTATGTTCTGCTCGCGGAGCGACTGTATGACATCGTTCACCGTGAGCCCCAGCGAATAGAGCTTCTCCGGGTCGAGCCATATCCTCATCGAGTATTCCCTGGCTCCGAACACGGTGACGCTGCCGACGCCCTGGATACGCGTGAGAACGTCGTACACGTTTATGAGCGCGTAGTTACTGACGTAGAGCTGGTCGTATGTGTCGTCCGGCGAAACGAGGTGAACGACGAGCAGCATGTCCGGCGAGCTCTTCCTCACCGTGACGCCTATACGCCGCACCTCCTCGGGAAGCCTGGGCTCAGCCACAGACACCCTGTTCTCGACGAGGACCTGCGCCTTGTCGATGTCCGTCCCGAGGGCGAAGGTGATGGTGAGCTGCATCGCGCCGTCGCTCGTCGACTGCGACGACATGTAGAGCATATCCTCGACGCCGTTTATCTCCTGTTCGAGCGGCGTCGCGACCGTCTCGGCGATAGTCTCCGGGTTGGCTCCGGGGTACGACGCACGCACGACCACCGTCGGCGGCGTAACCTCCGGATACTGGCTTACGGGGAGCGTGAAATACGCGATCAGACCGACGATTACAATAAGTATGGATAGAACCGTCGCGAAGATCGGTCTGTCTACAAAAAACCGGGAGAACATTAATTACCCTCCAGTGCTTCCTTTGGGGCTGCCGGACGCGATACCGGGCGTGAGAAAATTATCGTTCTTGACCACGAGGGATTCCTCGACAGGGTTTACGACCGCCCCCGGGGCGACCCTCTGTAAACCCTTTACGATGACCTTGTCTTCGGGCTTCACTCCGCTCCTTATAACCCTGAAGCCGTTGATCTTGGGGCCGAGCTCGACCTGCCTGTATTCGACCGTGTTTTCGGGATTGACCACGAGGACGAACTTCTGCGACTGGTCGCTGCCGACGGCCTCGTCGGGGAGGAGGATTGCGTCGTAGGGCGCGCTTCCGACTATCTTTATCTTCGCGAAAAGCCCCGGCGTAAGAACGCCGCCCGGGTTCTCGAACACGCCTCTGCCCCTGATGGTGCCGGTCTGGGTGTCTATCCTGTTATCGATAAAGTCGACGTAGCCCTTGTGGGGAAACCCGGTCTCGTCGGCGAGCTCGAGGAAGGCCGGGCTATCGGTGTCCCGCGTATCGGGGCGAAGCCCTTCTTTTTCGAGGCGGCTGTACTTGAGGAATGACTGCTCGTCGGCCTCGAAGTAGCAGTATATCGGGTTGAGCGAAACAATAGTCGTAAGGAGCGTGCCGCCCGTCCCGCCGTTTATGAGGTTCCCCTCGGTTACGTACTTTCTGCTGATGAGCCCCGCTATCGGCGCCCTCACCTGCGTGAACTCGACGTTCAGCTTCGCGGCGTCTACGGCGGCCTCGGCCTGCTGCACCGTGGCCTCGGCGACCTTCTCGTCCGATGCCCTCGTATCGGCCTCCTCGACGGAGATGGCCTTTGCGCTGAGAAGGTTCTTCGCACGCGCGAGATCGTTCTGCGCTAAAGAGAGCCTCGCCTTGGCGAGCTTGAGCTCCGCCTGGGCCCTGTCGAGCTCGGCCTGGTACGGCCTCGGGTCGATGACGAAGAGGAGGTCCCCCTCCTTCACGATCTGGCCGTCATTAAAGTGAATCGACTGCAGGTAGCCGCTCACACGGGCCCTCACGTCGACCGAATCGACCGCTTCGAGACGCCCCGTGTACTCGTCCCATTCCATGACCTCCCTGACGAGGGGCTTACTCACCGTGACCTGGGGAGGAGGAGGCGGCGCGGGCTTCTGGCCCTCGCAGGCCGCGAGCAAAATACCCGTAGCGGCGAAAGCTATTATGAATACAGCTGTCCTTTGAAATGTACTCATCTTATCTGGCTATCCTCGCATCGTGATTTGACGCAGACACTTAATCGACTGTCTTTCAGCATTTCGGGCAACGCTGCGGCATGAAAGTAAGTGCTTACTTACACGTTACCCGCCGGGCCCGATGGTGTCAATGCGGACATATTTTTTTATCTCCCGAGCACTCCGCGGCCGCCTGGGGGGTCCCGGCGCAGGCTTCGCTCCTTTTATTTTGTACCCAATTCGGCGACGATATACAAAATTCGATGCAACGTTAAAAAAAAAGATTCGCACTTGCTCACAATATTCGAAATTCCCGCAAAGAATGGGAAACTTTCCGGATAGCACACCAAGTGCGGCGGACCGTGTCCGCAGACAATCAAGCGGCCGCATTCGCTGGAATTCGAAGTAGCAGTGCCGTTGCTATTTCCACCAGCCGCGCTTCAGATGCTTAGAACCTGCGAATTCGCTACGTCGAAAAAAGACACTACGTGTCCGGCCCGGCGGACTGTGTCCGCTGACAATCGAAGTGGCAGCGCTTTGCCATTACCACCTGCCGCGCTTCAGGTGGTTTTTAGCAACTTCGGCGCTACGCCGAAAAACACACATACGTCTGTGGTCAAGCAAAAGTAGAGAGCCTTTGCCTTTATTTTTGTTTTTGTTCTTCTTATTTAAAAACTGGATTCCCTATACAAGCATTAGGGAATGACAAACTGGGGACTCCCCAAATCATAATATTGCAAGC
>JADLGH010000037.1 GCA_020849425.1 Candidatus Dadabacteria bacterium | reverse complement strand
CGTCGCCTTTACCGCGTTGGCCAGCGCATTTACTCCCTTTAAGATCGAGTCCTGCGCCGCCCTCTCGAATTTGATTTCCTTTGCTGCCATTTCGAAAATACCTCCTGGGAATTTTTTTATTCGATTACCGCGAGTATTTCATTTTCGGAAAGAATGACGTAATCGTCACCCTTGAAGCTTATCTCCGTACCGCTGTACTTCCCGAAAAGAACCTTGTCCCCCTTCTTAACGTCAAGCTTCTTCGTCAACCCCGCCCCGAGCACCCAGCCGCTTCCGACCGCAACCACCTCGCCCTCCTGCGGCTTCTCGGCCGCCGAATCGGGGATAATGATCCCGCCCTTGGTGGTTTCCTGCGCTTCGACCCTCTTGATCAACACCTTTTCACGAATCGGTTTCACACCCATCTTCGAAAAACCTCCTGGATTTATATGTATTAGGTAAATTTAATCTTCCGGATAAAAATCTAGGTATAAAATATGCATGAATCACTGCCTGTCAAGAGGGCAAAATCAAATAAAAGGGGTGGCCGCGCAAAGAATATTTTCGGTTATCAGAGCGGCTTGAGAAGGTTACCCCGAGATATTTTTCACGATTTTTCTTCAAAGGCGTTCTGTATAATTCTGACCCCGCCAGTCCCGAGATCGACAGCCGCCACGTCGAAGCGCACGTCCCCCTCGGGGCGCTTTACAGATTCGATGTAGCCGTATGCGATGGAAATAAGCCGCTTCTGCTTCCACGGGGTCACGGATTCCTCTGGGAGGCCGAAGCCCGACCCGGATCTGGCCTTGACTTCGACGAAGCAGAGCACCTTGCCCCTGTCCTCGGCTATGATGTCTATCTCCCCCTGCCTGCATCTCCAGTTCTTGGCGAGGATTTTATACCTTTCCTTCTTGAGCGCCCTGCAGGCAAGGTCTTCCCCCTTCCGCCCGAGTGATTTTTTGTCGGCCCTGTCCGCCATAATAATTTATAAGGACGGGGCCGTCAGTCCCCGCCTTCGAGCCTCCCCTTGAGCTCGGCGAGCTTGGCCAGGGCGTCGAGCGGCGTCATCGAATTCGTATCGAGCGCCTTAATCTCTTCGAGGACGGGGTGCTCTTCTTCCGTATCGGCCCGGGCTGCCTCGGGTGCGAAGAGAGTCATCTGCCCGCCCAGTATCGACGTCCTTATGCCCGACTGCGATTTTTCGAGGTTGGTCAGGACCTTCTGCGCGCTTTTTATGACCGCGTCGGGAACCCCTGCGAGCCTTGCGACCTGTATGCCGTAGCTGTGGCTCGCCGCGCCGGGTATGAGCTTCCGGAGAAACACTATCTTGTCCCCGTTTTCCTTAACGTAAATGTTATAGTTCTTCGTCCTCCTGCGCGATATGGAGAGCCCCGTAAGCTCGTGGTAATGGGTCGCGAAAAGTGTCCTAGGCCCCCTGTCGTGGAGATATTCCGCGACGGCCCACGCTATGCTCATCCCGTCGAATGTGCTCGTCCCTCTGCCTATCTCGTCGAGTATGACGAGGCTCCTGTCCGTCGCGTGGCGGAGAATGTAGGCCGTCTCCACCATCTCGACCATGAAAGTCGAGTGCCCCCTGGCGATGTTGTCCGACGCCCCCACCCTCGTGAAAACCCTGTCCGAAACGCCGACCCGGGCGTGGGTCGCGGGAACGAAGCTCCCCATCTGCGCCATAATCGCCGTAAGGGCGACCTGCCTTATCAGCGTCGATTTCCCCGCCATGTTCGGGCCCGTGATGAGAAGGAACTGGTTCTCGTGCGGGTCTAGCCTGACGTCGTTTGGGACGAACCTCTCCCCGAGATCCATCCTTTCGACGACGGGATGCCGGCTGTTCTTTATGTCCATCACGGGCTCGTCCGTCATCTGCGGGCGGACGTAATTGTATCTCTCGGCCGCCTCCGCTAGGGCGGAATAGCAATCGAGCTCGCCGAGGAGCGCCGAGGTGCCCCTTACCCTGTCGGCCTCCGCGGCCACCTTCTTCCGTAGCCCCTCGAATATCTCGCCTTCGAGGGCAATCATCCTGTCCTCCGCCCCGAGTATCTTGTCCTCGTATTCCTTTAGCTCCTCCGTTATGTACCTCTCGGCGTTTGCGAGCGTCTGCCGGCGCGCGTACGTGTCGGGGACGGAGGCGGCATTCGCCTTCGACACCTCTATGTAATATCCGAATACGCGGTTATAGCTCACCTTGAGCGAATTGATCCCGGTAGCCTTCCTTTCCTTGGCTTCGAGGTCGGCTATCCACTGTTTCCCGTCCCGCCTTATGGACCTGAGCTCGTCGAGCTCGGCGCTTACCCCCTCCTTTATTATCCCCCCCTCGCGCGACGTGAGCGGCGGGTCGTCCACGAGCGAAGACGCGAGAAGCCGGTGAAGGTCGGACAGGTCGTCGAGCCCCTCGCCCATACCCCGCACGGCGTCCGGACCGGCCTCCGTGAGCAGCTTCTTTATGCCGGATATGTGAACGGAGGAATCGCGGAGAGCCCCCAGGTCCCGGGGCCTCGCGGTCGATGTAGCTATCCTGCCTATGAGCCGCTCGATGTCGCTTATCTCGCGAAGCTCGGCCGTGAGCGCGGCCCTCAGCGAGGCGTGCGACTTAAGCTCCTCTACTACGTCCAGCCTCCTTTCTATCGCCTTTATATCGACGAGCGGATAGTTTATCCATCGCCGGAGGAGCCGCCCGCCCATGCCCGTCATCGTCTCGTCGAGCACCCACAGGAGGGTGCCCCCGGCGCCGCTTCCCGAATCGCTATTGTTAGAGCGCGTGAGCTCGAGGTTCCGCTTCGTCGATTCGTCTATAAGGAGATATCCCGATTTCCCGTAAAACTCCGGGTCGTTAAGGGGCGGCATCTCTTCGAGCCGCGTGTCTCTAAGGTACTGAAGGAGGGCCCCCGCGGCTGTAACCGCTTCGGGGACGCCTTCGAGGCCGTATGGTTCCAGCGTCCTGGCCGAAAGGTGGTCGAGTAAAAGCTCCCTGCCCCTGTCCGGGTCCCACACCCAGCTGTCGAGCCCGGTGATGAGCGGGTTCCCCGACCTCTTGAGTGCAGTCCCCGAAACCGGTGATTCACCGTCCACGTTTTCGAGGATTATCTCCCTCGGCTCGAGCCTGAATATCTCGTCCGTAAGGTCTTCCACCGAATCGAACGCGGACACCCTGAAAAGCCCCGTCGATATGTCGGTGTAAGCGAGGCCGTAAACGCCGTCCCCGGCGTAGACGCTCGCGAGGAAGTTATTGCTCTTGGAGTCGAGGTTCTCGGAATCGAGTATGACGCCCGGGGTGAGGACCCTGACCACCTTTCTCTTGACGACGCCCTTCGCCGACTTCGGGTCCTCTATCTGCTCGCAGACAGCTACCTTGTGTCCGCTTTTTAAGAGCTTTGCGAGGTACGGCTCCGAGCTGTGGTGAGGCACTCCGCATAAAGGCACCGGGTTCTTGTCGTTCTTGTTCCGCGATGTGAGCGCTATTCCGAGGACTTTGGACGCCACCTTCGCGTCGTCGTAGAACATCTCGTAAAAATCCCCGAGCCGGAAGAATAGTATCGCGTCCGGGTACTCCCTCTTTAACGACATGTACTGTTTTAACATCGGGGTTTCGACGGGCATCGTGATGATTATATCAATTCGCCGGGAAACTCTCAATTTAAACGGGACATACAGAGGAAGTATAGAGGCGGCGGCCTCCTTGCCCGCGGTCACGACAGGTGATAGATTAATCCCTTTCACCGTAAGCCGCTCCGGGCGGAAAGGCCGTCCGGCGTGAAAGCATACGGAAACCAGTACCGAGGGGCCGCAATTGATAAAGCCGAATCCGTTTGTAGAAGACCTGATACCGTACGTGCCGGGTAAACCAGTAGAGGAGCTCGAAAGGGAGCTCGGCATAACGGGCGCGATAAAGATAGCGTCCAACGAAAACCCGATAGGCCCCTCGCCGCTCGCAATGAAGGCCGCAATGGAGGCGCTCTCCGGCGTAAACCGCTACCCGGACGGCGACGCGTTCTACCTTAAACACAAGCTCTCCGAATCGCTCGGCGTGGAGCCGGGGACGATAATATTCGGCAACGGCTCGAACGACGTCATCGACGTCGCGGCAAGGACGTTCCTCGGCCCCGGCGACGAGGCCGTCATGGGGGAGTACGCCTTCATCGTCTACCCCATAGTGACCAGGCTCGCGGGGGCGTCGGCGGTGATATCGCCCATGCCGGGCTACACGCACGACCTCAAGGACATCTACTCCCGCATCACGCCGAAAACGAAGGCCGTCTTCATAGCCAACCCTAATAACCCGACGGGCACGATGGTCGCGAAAGACGAGATGGAGTGGTTCTTAGGTAAAATAGACGGTGACATACTCGTCGTAATTGACGAGGCCTACTTCGAATACGTGGACGACCCGTCCTACCCCGATTCGCTCGATTACGCGGGGCTCGGGAAATCGATCCTCACCGTGAGGACGTTCTCGAAAATCTACGGGCTTGCGGGAATGAGGCTCGGCTACGGCATCGGGCCCGAGGACATGGTCTCGAACATGCACAAGGCGAGGCACCCCTTCAACACGAGCTCTTTGGCGCAGGCCGCCGCTATAGCGGCGCTTGACGACGCCGGGCACGTCCGGAAATCGAAGGAGATAAACAGTAAGGGGCTCGACTATCTGGGCGTAGAGCTCGGGAAGCTCGGCGTCGAGTACGCGCCCAGCCATGCGAATTTCGGATTGGTGAACCTGGGAGGCGACCCCATGCCCGTCTACAACGCCCTCTTGAGAGAAGGCGTCATAGTAAGGCCGGTCGGCATATACGGCCTCAAGACCCATCTCAGGGTATCCGTCGGGCTTCAGGAAGAAAACGAAAGATTCATTCGCGCATTTAAAAAGGTATTGGGGAAATAAAAAGATGCTCTTCGACAAGGTAACAATCGTAGGCCTCGGGCTCATAGGCGGCTCGCTCGCGTGGGCGCTCAGGGAATCGGGAGAGGTGCGCACCGTGTACGGGGTGGACTCGGACCCCGGCTCCGTGGACTACGCCGTAGAGACGGGCATCGTCGACGAGGGCTCCATAGACACCGCCGAAGCCGCGTCCGGGGCGGAAGTCATCGTCGCCGCGACTTACGTCGGCGGCATCGCCGATACCGTGAAGTCGCTCATCCCGCATGCCGACGACGGCGCGCTGATAACGGACGTCGGGAGCGTAAAGGCGGCCGTAGTGAGGGAGATAGAGGGCTTCATCCCGGAGCGCCTCGGGTTCGTCGGCGGGCACCCGATAGCGGGCACCGAGAATTCGGGCGTCAGGAACGCCGTCCTGGGCCTCTTCGGCGGAAAAAGATTCATTCTCACGCCCACCGCGAAAACACCGGAGGCCGCAAAGGAAAAGGTAAGGGCCCTGTGGAGGCTCGCAGGGAGCGACATATACGAAATGGACCCCGACTCCCACGACAGAATCTTCGGGCTCGTAAGCCACCTGCCCCACGCGGCGGCGTACGCCCTCGTTGACGCGATTCTTTCCTCGGGCGACCCGGACCCGCTTTTCGATTTCGCCGGCGGCGGGCTCAGGGACTACACCCGCGTCGCGTCGAGCTCGCCCGAGATGTGGGCCGACATCATGACGGCCAACAGGGACAACGTGCTCGGGGCGCTACGGCAGTTGACGGCGTCCCTCTCGAAGATAGAATCGGCGCTCGAAAAGGGCGACAGGGAAGAGCTCCTCAAAATATTCAACGCCGCCGCCGAAACCAAAAAAGACAGGATAAAATAGCGCCCGGGTTCTACGCGCCCTAAGGTTTCAGTCCCAACCCTTTTATAATCTCTCCGGCTATGGATTCCGGGGCCGGTGATGCATCGACGACGAGCGCCCCTTCCGGCTCTTCGAGGTCCGCGAGCTGGCTTTCGAGGATCCCCGGCCCGGCGAAGTGGCCTTCTCTTCCCCCGAGCCTCTTTTCCACGAGCGAGGCGTCTCCCTTGAGGTATACGAAAACGACGTCCGGGCGGCCGTCCCCGAGATAATCCCTGTACGACTGCTTGAGAGCGGAGCAGGCGAGGACCATGTCCGCATCCTGCGACCTTATAAGCCCCCTAAGCGCGGCCAGCCACGGGAGCCTGTCGTCGTCCGTGAGAGGAACCCCGGCCTTCATCTTTTCTATATTGCCCTTCGGATGGAAGTCGTCGGCGTCGTGGAATCCCCAGCCGAGCCTTTCGGCCAGGATTGCGCCGGCGGTAGTCTTTCCCACGCCCGAAACTCCCATGATAATGACGATCATAAGCCCGGTGTTACGGCATCGATCCCGGTCGGATATTGATTTGCCGGTGGCTAAAATATATTGCACTTGCAGGCCGTAACGAAAAAGGAAACCAGCATAAGTGCGGCCATTGTCAGATATAAACGCATTTTACACGTCCTTAAATGAGGTATCGGCGGCCGGCGAGAGCTATATACGAAAGACAGGCCCGGCAGACATTCACCGGGCCAGGAGGTCGGGGAAATGTGTCGGGAGAGCTCCCGTTATTTACATGGTTACTCCGGGCATGGAACAGGATTTATCCGATCCCGCAGCTGCACGCCGTTACGATAAACGCTGTAGCCAGGACTGCCAGTATGGTTATGTATGAACGCATAAAGAACCTTCCGATAAAATGTCTTTTAAAAAATTATACTCGCAGAAGCGGATTATCAAAATAAATAAAACGCGAAGAGCGGGAGAGGGGCCCGGGGCCTAGCACCAGCCCGAGCCGGCGTCGAGTGCGGCCGTAAGCCCTTCGCGGAGGGGTTCGATACGCGCCTTGTAAGTCCTTACGTCCCTCACGTATCCGAGGGGATTTTTTTGCCAGAATAAAAACCTGTCGTATATAACCCGTAAGTTGTCTATCACCTCTTCGGAATCGAACACCCAGCCGAAGTCGGTCTTTTCGGGATAAAAGAGCATGAAGAACATGAGCTTCATCGTCACGTGCTCTTCCAAGTGCCTCGCGCTTCCGAAATCGCGGCGCATGAGGTCGAACCATCCCGTGCGCGCCCAGCTATAGCCGCTTCCGAAGGCGTCCGCCATCCTCGGCTCGAGGCCGAGCCGGGAGCCGGCCTCTTTCCCGAGCTCGGAGAACACGCAGGCGGCCTCCCGCGTGAAGTAATCCTGCGAGTGGAGCCTTCTTTCCATGCCGAGGAGGCTCCGGATGAGCCCTGGCTCGGTCTTTATATATTCTGTAAGATCGAATGAGCCCGTGTCGCCGCAGGATACGAGCGAAACGGATATATTTTCCCACTCCCTCCTGGCTATCTGAAACGCTGAACGGATTTCCATACACATAATCGTCGCCTGCCACGATTAAGAACCGGTTAAGGGCCTGTTAACCGAAGATTAACCCACCCAACGAAACATATAACCTACGGTTATTACTAGTTATTTCAAGGCGTCAGGCGCGCCCGGCAAAGGGGACCGGCCATCCGGCGACCGGGCTCTCCCCCCATGAAAGGATATTGTAAAATTGGGAGGCGGAAGGGTGCTCAATTAACTACGGTTTCACTATCTCTTCACACAATCTTAACAATACCCGTGTTTACTCCTACGCAGACTAACAATCCAAAGGAGGTATCCTTTAATGAATAAGCGAGGATTCTTAAAACGCAGTATTGTGGCCGGCATTACGGCAATTACAGTTCTTCTTGCGACCGGTACGGGAATGGCGGCCGAGACGGTAACCGTAGACTCGGCGATCCCTTCCTACTCGAAGACGAGCGGCGTATCAGGGAACATCAACAGCATAGGCTCCGACTCGATGAACAACCTCATGACGCTCTGGTGCGAGGGGTTCACGAAGAATTATCCCAACGTAAGGTGCCAGATCGAAGGCAAGGGTTCGAGCACCGCGCCCCCGGCCCTCATAGAAGGCACGGCGCAGTTCGGACCGATGTCCCGCCCGATGAAGGACACGGAGATCGACGGGTTCGAGAAGGCCTTCGGTTACAAGCCGACCGAAATCGCGACGTCCATAGACACGCTCGCGGTATTCGTAAACAAGGACAACCCGATAGAATGCATCACGATCGAGCAGCTCGACCAGATATTCTCCAAGAACAGGTCCTGCGGCGGCGCTGAAGACGTCACCACGTGGGGGCAGCTCGGCGTTACGGGGCCGCTCGCCGGCTCGCCGATAAGCATGTACGGCAGAAACTCCGCATCCGGAACCTACGGATTCTTTAAGGAGCACGCACTCTGTAAAGGAGATTTCAAGGATTCCGTAAAAGAGCAGCCGGGCTCGGCTTCCGTCGTCCAGGGCGTTACCGAGGACAAGGCCGGGATCGGATACAGCGGAATCGGGTACATAACCTCCGGTGTAAAGCCGGTCAAGCTCGGCGAGACCGAAGCCGAATGCGCCGCGCCAAGCCTTGAAAACGTGACGAACGGGTCTTATCCTCTTGGCAGGTATCTCTATCTTTACGTAAACAAGAAGCCGAACGAAGCGCTCGACCCGCTCCGCCTCGAGTTCTTGAAATTCGTCCTCAGCAAAGAGGGTCAGGAAGTTGTTATAAAAGACGGTTACCTCCCGATACCGGCCGGCGTAGAGGCCGAGCAGATAAAGATCATCGGCAACTGATTCCGGCTATGGAAGCGGGGATTACAATCAAGCTCGTCCGGACGGCCCAGACATGACAGCTCAAACCAGGTTGAAAAAGAAAGAAGGGTTACAAGCTTCCTCCGGTGTAAGACGGAGGAAGCTTGCCGACCGGATCGCGACGATAGTAGTAACGACGGGCGGCGTTGCCGTGATCCTCTGCATTATCGCCATTCTCGTCTTCATAGGCGTTGAAACCGTGCCGCTCTGGCAGGGTGTTAAATCGGAGCTCGCGAGCTCGTTCTTCCTTAAGGAATCCCCAGAATGTGCCTCATATTCCCTCGACACTCCCGACGCGGCGGAGTTTCCGTTCCTGGTTTCGGGCATGGACGAATACAGGGAGATAGGATTCGTCGCGACAAAAGACGGCGGCCTTTATTTCCTGTCGCTGGAAAACGGAAAGGTAATAAAGAAAGAAGGGCTGCCGGGCCTCGGCGAGGCGGAGATAATCTCCAGTTACGTCTCTCAGAATAATAGCCTCTACGCCTTCGGCACCGACGACGGAAGGATCATACCGCTCCGGACGGGATACGGCGTCAGTTTTTCCGGCGACGACAGGGTAATCACCCCCCGGGTCACGGAGGATACGATTCTCGAGGTCGCCGAATCGCCCCTCGCAAGAATCGCCTTCGAGGAAAACGACGACGAGACGGCTTCGGCCGGGGCCGCTTATACGGCCGGCGGCGAGCTCATATTAAAGACAGTCGCCAGGTCGAGGGGGTTAATAGGCGGCGGCAAGACAGAAGAAGCGTCCCACGACCTCACGCCCACGCTCGACGGGGGGAAGGTTACGGCGCTCGAAATAGACAAACCCCTCCGGAATCTCTACGTCGGCACCGATAACGGAATGGTGTACAGGTACAACATCGGGAACAGGCAAAACCCCGAGCTTCTCGAAACGCTCGACGCCACAGGCAACCGGCGCATACCCGTAACCGCCCTCGGGTTTCTCCTCGGCGACCGCTCCCTCGTGGTCGGAGACGAGGCCGGCGACGTTTCGGTGTGGTTCGAGGTTTCGGACCCGGATTCGCCCGGGGGGAAGGTCCTAAAGAAGGTGCACGAGCTTCCTCCTTTCGCGCTCCCGGTGGAGGACATAGTGCCCTCGTCGCGCGACAGGAGCTTTATAGCATCCGACAGCGGCGGGAATATCAACCTCTACCACGCAACCTCCGAGAAGAGGCTCACGGAGCTTAAAACCGACGGACCCGGGGTCAAGAGCCTCTCTTTCGCGCCCAAGGGGAACGGCATCCTGGCGGTGGACGGCGCGGGGAAGCTCTACGACTGGAACGTCAGCAACCCTCACCCCGAAACGAGCATGAGCACGCTTTTCGGCAAGGTCTGGTACGAGGGATACAGCAAGCCCGAATATGTCTGGCAATCCACGGGCGGAACGGACGACTTCGAGCCAAAGCTGAGCCTTACGCCGCTTGCGTTCGGCACACTCAAGGGCGCGTTATACGCACTCATGTTCGCAATTCCCCTGTCTATATTCGGCGCAATATGCGTCTCGCAGTTCATGCATCCCGCGCTCAGAAATACTATCAAGCCGGTGGTCGAGATAATGGCCGCCCTTCCGAGCGTCGTGCTCGGTTTCTTCGCGGGCCTCTGGCTCGCGCCCGTTATAGAAAAGATAATACCGGCCGTGATCATCCTGCCGGTCGTGCTGACCCTCTTTACGCTCGCCAGCGTTTTCGGATGGCAATATGTCCCCCGGGGGATCAAGGGCAGGTTCAGGGAGGGCTCCGAGCTCTTCTTCCTCATACCCGTCATTCTCCTCGGCGTTCTCGTGAGCCTCGGGCTCAACGCGGCGGCCGAAGTCGCGTTTTTCAGCGGGGATTACAAATCCTGGTTCTACGACGTCCTCGGGATGCAGTACGACCAGAGGAACTCGCTCATAGTTGGATTCGCTATGGGGTTCGCCGTTATTCCGATTATCTTCACCATATCCGAGGACGCCCTTTCGAGCGTCCCGAAGCACCTCACCGCGGGCTCTCTCGCCCTCGGCGCGAACAGGTGGCAGACGGCGATAAGGGTCGTTCTTCCGACGGCGAGCCCGGGCATATTCTCGGCGGTGATGATAGGGCTCGGCAGGGCCATAGGCGAGACGATGATCGTCCTCATGGCCACGGGGAATACCCCTATAATGGACTGGAGCATATTCAACGGCTTCAGGGCGCTTTCGGCGAACATAGCGGTCGAGATACCCGAGGCCCCGCACGGGGGGACGCTCTACAGGGTCCTCTTCCTGGCGGCGCTCCTCCTCTTCTTCTTCACGTTCATCATCAACACCGCCGCCGAAATCGTAAGGCAGAGATTAAGAAAGAAATACGGTCAACTCTGATACGCTCGTAAATTTTAACGCGCGGCAATGTCCGCCGGGGTTTAACAATGAACAAATACTGGAAAAGCGGCGACCCTTTCGTATGGCTCACCGGGGTCGCGCTCATGTTCAGCCTTCTTATGATAGCGGGGCTCATGTATCTCATCGCGGCAAAGGGCCTCGGGTTTTTTTGGCCCTCCAGTCTCGCGGAAGTGAAGTTAAAGGACGGCTCCGTCTTCCTCGGCGAGATCACCGGGCACGAGAAGGTAAAGGCCCACGGCCCCACGGGCGAGGAAGTCTTCATAGAGCGCACCCAGCTCAAGATAGGCAACAGGGACCTCTACGGCCTCGATTTCAAATGGATCGACGACGATAACATAGAGGACGTCGCCTACCCAAAATACGCCGTAGCCCTCGAAAGGAGGGAATGGGGGAACATGTACGGCTTCATAAAGCAGATTTCCGAGGGCGGAAACGTCGTATGCACCGGGAACGAAAGCTGCTGGGCCGTGCTCGAATCGCAGCTGCCCGTATACAGCGAGATCTACGAAGAAATAAAAGGCATAGAAAAGGGCGTAATCGGCGGCATAAACAGGGAGATAGAACACCTCCGCCTGGAAATCCGCGGCGAGGAGATGGGCGGCGGGAACGAGGAAAAGATAAGGCGGCTCGAAGCGGAGATAAAAGAAGAAGAGGCCAAATACCGGGAGCAGGAAACAAAACTCACCGGGCTTTATTCCGAGTTCGGCAAAGAGGTCATAACCATGACGTCCGTCGACGGCAGGGACAAGGAGATGGCCCTCGGAAGCATCGTCCGGGCGTACAGGCCGAATTCCCTGGGGTGGTTCGGGAAGGCCTCGCTTTATCTATCCAAGGTATGGGAGTTCGTCTCCGACGAGCCGAGGGAAGCCAACACCGAGGGAGGCGTATTCCCCGCCATATTCGGCACTATTCTAATGGTATTGATAATGAGCGTCGTCGTACTCCCCTTCGGCGTGCTCGCGGCGCTCTACTTAAGAGAGTACGCAAAGCAGGGGACGCTCGTCAGGATCGTGAGGATATGCGTCAACAACCTCGCGGGCGTTCCGTCCATCGTCTTCGGGGTGTTCGCGGTCGGGTTCTTCATATACGGCATGGGGAGCACCCTCGACAGCATATTTTTCAAGGAAGCCCTTCCGAACCCGACGTTCGGCACGGGCGGCATCCTGTGGGCCTCGCTGACGCTTGCGCTTCTCACGGTGCCCGTGGTAATCGTGGCGACGGAAGAGGGACTCGCCGCGGTGCCCAAGGAGATACGCGACGGCTCGCTCGCGCTCGGGGCGACGAAGTTCGAAACGACGTGGAAGATAGTCATTCCGAGCGCCATGCCCGCAATCCTCACTGGGCTCATTCTGGCCATCGCAAGGGCGACGGGCGAGGTCGCGCCGCTCATGATAACGGGCGTCGTCAAGCTCGCCCCGCAGCTTCCCGTTGACGGCTACTTCCCGTATCTTCACCTCGAAAGGAAGTTCATGCACCTCGGCTTTCACATATACGACGTCGGCTTTCAGTCGCCGAACGTCGAGGCCGCAAAGCCCATGGTCTTCACGACGGCGCTTCTTCTTATACTGATAGTCATAGTGCTTAACCTCACTGCAATAATCGTAAGGAACCGTCTAAGAAAGAAATACACTACCTCGGCAGTTTGATAAGTGTTATATTATCTGAGTGCTCCGAGGGGTAGAGATTACGGAGGTCTGAGTCTTAATCATGGAGAATATACAGGAAACGATGGGGACCGGGGCGGAAGCAGAGGTCATGGTTCACGGAGACCCGAAATCGAAGAAATTCCAGGTCCCCGATCCGATAGTCGAAGTTAACGACGCCAATCTTTACTACGGCGAGAAGCAGGCGCTCAAAAGTATCTACATGGACATACCGAAGAACAAGGCCACGGCCTTCATCGGCCCTTCGGGATGCGGAAAGTCCACGCTCCTTCGCTGCTTCAACAGGCTTAACGATCTCGTCGACTCGGCAAGGGTCGAGGGCGAGATACTCATCGACGGGGAAGACATATACGATCCCAGCGTCGATATCACGCAGCTCAGGAAAAGGGTCGGGATGGTGTTCCAGAAATCGAACCCTTTCCCTAAATCCATATACGAGAACGTCGCCTACGGGGCCAGGATCTCGGGCGAGAAGAGAAAATCCGTCCTCGACGAGATAGTCGAAAAGAGCCTCAAGGGCGCTGCCCTCTGGGACGAGGTTCACGACAGGCTTCACGACAGCGCGCTCGGTATGTCGGGAGGGCAGATGCAGAGGCTCTGCATAGCGAGGGCCATAGCCGTCGAGCCCGACATACTGCTCATGGACGAGCCCTGCTCCGCGCTCGATCCCATAGCGACGGGCAAGATAGAAGACCTCATAACGGAGCTCAAGGAGAATTACACGATAGTAATCGTGACCCACAACATGCAGCAGGCGTCCCGGGTATCGGACTATACGGCCTTTATGTACCTCGGGGAGCTCATAGAGTACGACACCACCGAAACGATATTCCTTAACCCCAAGTACAAACAGACGGAAGACTACGTATCGGGAAAATTCGGATAATCGCACCCTGGGCTCTCCCTGCATAATTTCCCTTCCGTGGAAGGGACGCTGCTACACATCACGGAGTGGAAACTATGTCCGGTGAAGACAGGAAAAAGGTAATCTTTATTTGCACGCACAACTCGGCGCGCTCACAGATGGCCGAGGGTATACTTAAAAGCCTGTACGGCGACAGGTTCGACGTCCATAGCGCCGGCACGGAGCCTTCGAGGGTAAATCCATACGCCATAAGGGCCATGGAAGAAATCGGTATAGACATATCCGGCCATAGCTCGAAGGCGCTCGAAAAATTCCGGGGAAAGGAATTCGATTTCGTAATCACTCTCTGCGGCAGCGCCGACGAGACGTGCCCCGCTTTTCCGGGTGGGTGCGGGAATCGCCTGCACAGGGGGTTTCCAGACCCGTCTCGATTCAGGGGTAAGGACGAGGAAATACTCGCGGGCTTCAGAATGGTCAGGGACGAGATAAAAACCTGGCTCGAATCCGAGTTCGAGAAGAATTAACCTCCGGGAAACAT
>JADLGH010000036.1 GCA_020849425.1 Candidatus Dadabacteria bacterium | reverse complement strand
TCGGCAGCAATTTCAAATCCTTAAAGGCAGTCCAGAAGAAGGCCGAAGAGCTCGGATACAACACCCTCCTTCTCTCCTCGCAGATAAGGGGCGAGGCGAGGGAGGTGGCCAAGGTAGTCGCGGCCATAGCGCTCGACGTCGAAAGGTTCGACATCCCGGCGGCAAGGCCCGCCTGCATCATATTCGGCGGCGAAACGACTGTCACGGTTCACAGCTCCACTGCAGTCGGAATGGGCGGCAGGAGCACCGAGACGGCGCTGTCGTTCGCCATGGAAATTATAGGACACGACATCACGGGGCTATTTTGCGATACCGACGGCATCGACGGCCCGATAGACGCCGCCGGCGCGGTATGCGACGGACAGAGCAGGCTCACGGCAAGGGCGATGAACGTGAGCGCGCGCGAGCACCTCGCCCAGAACGACTCCTACGACTTCTTCGACAAGCTCGGCGACCTCGTCTTCACCGGCCCCACGGGCACCAACGTGATGGACATAGGGATTGTCATTATAGGATAATCCCCCGGGCCACGGAGGGGGCCGGATGAAATACGCCGTAATATCCGACATACACGCAAACCTGGAAGCGTTCCTTTCCGTTTTGGCGGAGATAGACTCTCTCCGCCCGGACGCCGTAATATGCCTCGGCGACATAGTCGGTTACGGGGCCGACCCCAACGCGTGCGCCGATATAATAAGGGAGAGGAATATCCCGTCCGTCACGGGGAACCACGACGCCGCGGCGTCGGGCGTGACGGAGCCCTGGAATTTCAACGAAGCGGCGAGGGAGGCCGTCCTCTGGACGAGGGACGAGCTCACGGGCGAGAACAGGGAGTTTCTCGCCGGGCTCCCGGACAGGATAGAGACGGAGGATTTTCTGGCCGTGCACGGGGCCATATCCGATCCGGACAAATATATACTCTCTTTCCGTGACGCCGAGCCCGAGTTCGGCCTCATGGGTGATTACAGACTCTGCTTTTTCGGGCACACGCACGTCCCGGCGGACCACCGATCTCCCGGAGGGCCGGAGAGGCGGCTCGTAAACCCCGGGAGCGTCGGACAGCCGCGCGACAGGGACCCCCGCGCCGCGTTTTTGGTCTACGATACCGAATCGGGCATCGAGCGCAGACGCGCCGAATACGACATACGCCCGGCCCAGAGGAAAATAATCGGAAGCGGGCTCGATCCGCAGCTCGCCGAGAGGCTGTCCTACGGCTACTGACGGGCCGTCCGGGCCCCATTATTGAAAACGGCGGCAGGTGCTTTAATATACTAGCCATGGAGATGCTCAGCCGCTCACTTCCCCAGAACATCGAGGCCGAACAGGCAGTGCTCGGCGCGATACTCATCGAGAGCACTTCCATCAACCAGGTCATGGAGGTGCTGACCCCGGACGATTTCTACAAAGACGCCCACAAGATCATTTACGGCGCCATGATAGAGCTCGACAGGGAAAACAAGCCCATAGACCTCCTCACACTGTTCGACTACCTTAAAAACAACGGCAACCAGCTCGAAGACGTCGGCGCGAGCAGCTATCTCACGTACCTGACGGAGCTCGTACCCGCGACGGAGAACGTCACTTACTACGCCCAGCTCGTAAGGGAAAAGGCGATAATAAGGAACCTCGTCACGGCGGCGACGGACATAGCCCACCGCGGCCAGGACGGCGGCATAGACATAGACGAGTTCATCGACAGGGCCGAGCACACGATACTCGACATCGCCCAGAACAAGATAAAGCCGAGCTTTTACGATTCGCGGCACCTCGCCTCGGCGGCGCTCGACATAATAGAGATGCTCCACGCGAGAAAGGAGCTCGTCTCGGGCGTGCCAACGGGGTTCGAGAGGCTCGACTACATGACGACGGGGCTTCAGCCGTCGGACCTCGTCATCGTGGCCGCGAGGCCCGGCCTCGGGAAAACGTCCTTATGTCTCGACATCGCGTCCAACGCCGCTCTCCACGCGGACAGGTCCGTCGGCATATTCTCCCTCGAAATGACGAAGGAGCAGCTCATGCTGAGGCTGCTCTCGATGAAGGCCGTCGTCAGCTATTCGCACATCAGGAGCGGATATATAAAAGACGAGGAGCTCGAAAGCCTCGTCAAGGCGGCGGACGACTTCAGCCGCGCCAAGATTTACATCGACGACACGCCCGCCATAACCGTCCTCGAAATACGGGCCAAGGCGAGGCGCCAGAAACGGGACAAGGGGCTCGACCTCATAATCGTCGATTACCTCCAGCTCATGCGGGGGAGCAGGCGGTCCGAGAGCAGGGAGCGCGAGATAGCCGAGATATCGGGCTCGCTTAAGGCCCTGGCCAAGGAGCTGAGCGTCCCCGTGATAGCCGTCTCCCAGCTCAGCAGGCAGACGGAATCCCGCGCCGACAGGCGTCCCCAGCTCGCCGACCTCAGGGAAAGCGGCGCTATAGAGCAGGACGCCGACCTCGTAATGTTCATTCACAGGGCGGACGCTTACAAAAGGGGCGACGAGGAGAGGGACGGCCTTGCCGAGCTCATCATAGCCAAGCAGCGTAACGGCCCCGTGGGCACGGTGAAGCTCACGTTCCTCGACAGCTCGAGGGGCGTCCCGACGTTTAAGGACAGGGACGAGACATACGACGAAGACGCTATGTAGGAAAGCGTGACGGCCCGGGGCAGGCCCCGAATAAAAAAATCCCCTGTCCGAACGACCCCCGGCCCGGAATTTTCACTATTGTTATCGTGTTGATTGTCACGCCGGGAACGGCGATCAGACCAGCATCGGCACTACTACCGCCGGCGACTTGACTTCCTTCCTGAAGAGCTTCTCGTCCTTCTGCCAGGACATGAACTTGCCGAAGAGCCCGGCGAGCTTCTCGTTCACCGAATTCCAGCCCGGGTCCCAGGCGTAGTCCTTCTTCCTGCCCCGGAAGAATACGTCGGCGAATATTTTCCTTTCGACGGGGAAGCCCTTCTCGGCGAGCCAGCCCGTCCGGACGTTCGCGTATCCCGCGCCGAAGGCCATGGAGAACGTCCCTTCGAGCCCGAGCTTTTCGGCCGCCCGCGTGGCGAGCTCGACGTACACGTAGAGCGCCTCGGGCGTTTTGTATCCCTTTTCGGGGAGCTTTTCGTCCATCCTGACGAGGTTCTTTACGAAGTACATCGGGTAGTAGGTGGGCGAGTAGCCGGAAACGGATTTCGTCGGGCTTTCGAGGGGGCGCCTTATTATGACGTCTTCCTCTATTATGCCTATCATGAAGTCGGACTTGTCGAAGCCCCTGATGTCGCCGGCGCTGCGGAGCGAGGTCCTGACGTTATCCCATTCCCTCTTCGCGATAAAGAGGGCCCTTTCGAGCCTCGCCTCGCCCTTCTCGTATTCCCTGTCTTTAAGAAATTCTTCGAGGTCCATCCGGCTTCTCTCCCGTCGTGAGAAGTAATATACCCTGATACGCGGCGTTCTCAATCCGCCCGCCCCGAAACCCGCGCGCACCGGAGGGCCGGCGTGGGGACGCGTTGTTTTTCCGGGGCGCGTGTAGTAATATGAGTCTTCACACACTCAAAGGAGGCCGCGTCATGCCTGTTCTCGTCACGGGGGCCACGGGATTTCTGGGCTCGCACATCGCAAGGAAGCTCGCCCGAAGGGGCGAGGAGGTGAGGATACTCGTCCGGCAGTCGAGCAAGACCGTCAACATCGACGACATCGACGCCGAGAGGGTCTACGGCGACGTTACGGATATGGAGTCCGTGAGGAAGGCGATCGAGGGATGCGACACGCTCTACCACGCGGCCGGGGTGGTATCGTTCAAACAGGCCGATTACAGGAAAATGGAAGAGGTGAACGTGGGCGGGACGAACAACGTATTCACGGCCGCCCTCGAAGCCGGGGTGAAAAGGGCCGTCTACACGAGCAGCGTCGCCGCCATAGGGCTCAAGCCCGGAAAAGAGGTCTCCGACGAAAACACCCCGTTCGACCCGAAAAGCACCGACATAGAATATATCCTCTCCAAGTACCGCGCCGAGCGGGAGGCGCTCAGGTTCGTGGAAAAGGGGCTCCCGCTCGTTATCGTTAACCCATCGCTCGTCATAGGCGCCGGGGACGTTTACGTATCGACGACGGGGGTAATACTCTGGTACTGTAAGCGAAGGCTCCCGGGATACACGGACGGCGGGATTAACCTCGTCGACGCCGAGGACGTCGCCGAGGGGCACCTACTCGCGGCGGAAAAGGGACGCGTCGGTGAGAAGTACATTCTGAGTAACCGCAACATAACCATCAAGGAGCTCTTCGAGGTGCTGGAGAAGGTGACGGGAATCCCGAGGCCGAAGCTCAAGATTCCCTACCCCCTCGCCTACGCCGGGGCCTACATAGCCGAGAAGATATTCGGCATATCCGCGCCGAATTACGTCGCGATGGACATCGACTCCATAAAGGGCTCGAAGCACTTCTGGTACTTCGATAATTCCAAGGCCGTGAGGGAGCTCGGGTTCGAGCCCGTCCCGCTCGAAGTTACGATAGAAAGGACCGTTAGCTGGTTTAAAGAGCACGGTTATCTTTAAATAGAGAATCGTTAAATAGAGAATCGTTAGAAAAACAAAAATTATTAGTTAGATTCAGACGATTCTATCTGCATTTCGTAAGTCTTAAATTTATGATCTATTCCTGCATATTCAAATGAGAAGGTAATTCTAAATGGTGTTCCAGTTGAACCAGTAGTTGCTGCTCCAGTATCTCCAAACTTGGCATCCACGATGTACTGATGTGTATCACGAGATACTAATTCTACCAACCTATTATCTTGATATAAATTACATTTCTCCCCTGATATTAACAGTATAGAATCACAACTAGCATTCTTTATATAAGCCTTACTGTTCCCTATATTTCTGACTATAATCCACCACCTAATATCATAACCAGCAGGCCCACGGGACGTTTCGCTGACATATGCATCAATGATAGGATTTACTCTTAATTCGTAATCCTTTGTCATTACGTCAGCCATTTTTTTGGTATACGATGTATACCTCCAGGTAATGACAACAAGACCAAATGTGACTAAGACTAGTAAAATATTCGCAATCAGCAACGCTTCATTCATTAAATCATCATATAACAATTCCCGCCACAAAAAAGTAACGTTCGCATTGTTTAAACGAATTCGCTTAATATACCCTTAATATACTATAACAAGTGTGCAATCGAATTATTTCAACAAATGCACATCAATAATTTTGAGCCTATAAGACAACGTCAATTCCCTATATACCTTAAGACAAAATTGCATAGATTTCGGTTGATTAAAACAGATTTCCCGTTAATATAATATTCACTTATGCCGGGAAACTCCTTCGGACAACTGTTTCGCATAACGACGTGGGGCGAATCGCACGGCGCCGCCGTGGGCGTCGTCGTGGACGGCTGCCCGGCGGGGCTCGAGCTTTCGCCCGCCGACATACAATTTGAACTGGACAGGAGACGCCCGGGGCAGAGCAAGATCACGACCCAACGGAAGGAGCCCGACACCGTCGAGATACTCTCCGGCGTATTCGAGGGGAAGACACTCGGCACGCCGATATCCATGCTCGTAAGGAACACCGACGCGATATCGAAGTCCTACGAGGACATCAAGGACACCTACCGCCCGGGCCACGCGGACTTCACATACGACGCCCGGTTCGGATTCAGGGACTACAGGGGCGGCGGCAGGTCGTCGGCCAGGGAGACGGTCGGCAGGGTCGCCGCCGGGGCCATAGCGAAGAAGATACTCGGCCTCCAGGGCATAACCACCCGCGGCTTCGTCAGGAGCGTCGGGAAGATAGTCGCGAAGAAAACGGACTTCGACGAGATAGAAAGGAATATAGTCAGGTGCCCCGACGCGTCCAAAGTGGACGAGATGATAGAGCTCATAGATAAGGTGAGAAGGGAGGGGGATTCCATCGGCGGGACGGTCGAGGTAATAACGAAGGGGCGTCCCCCGGGCCTCGGGAGCCCCATATTCAACAAGATAGACGCCGACCTCGCGGCGGCGCTCATGAGCCTCGGGGGAATAAGGGGATTCGAAGTCGGAATGGGCTTTGAGGCGTCCAAACGAAAGGGCTCACAGGTAAACGACCTCCTCTACAAGGACAAGAACGGGAAGCTCGCGTTCAAGACAAACAACGCCGGCGGCTTACTCGGGGGCATAACCAACGGCGCTGACCTTATAGTCCGCATAGCCATAAAGCCGACCTCGTCCATATCCAAGGTACAGAAGACCGTAGACAAGTGGGGGAACCCGAAGGAGCTCGTAGTCAAGGGGAG
>JADLGH010000035.1 GCA_020849425.1 Candidatus Dadabacteria bacterium | reverse complement strand
AGCCCGTATAATACGATATGGACAACCGGATTTTAATTAATATTACGTTCAACGAAACCAGGGTGGCCGTGATGGAAAACGACTCTGTGGCGGAGCTATATCTCGAAAGGAAGTCCGCCCCGAGGATCGTCGGCAATATCTACAAGGGTATAGTCGGAAAGGTCGTCCCCGGCATGCAGGCGGCGTTCGTGAACATGGGGCTCGAAAAGTCGGGCTTCATATCCGTCGAAGACGTCCACGAAGACTCGCTCTACGACTTCTTCCTCGAAAACGAGGGCGAAGCGAACCATCACAAAAAACACAGCCGCGGGCTCATACAGGACATCCTCCGCGAAGGGCAGCACGTCCTCGTCCAGGTGCTCAAGGAATCGGTCGGCGGCAAGGGCCCCAAGCTCTCCTCGTTCATCGGCATACCCGGTAAATACACGGTCCTTCTCGGGAATGCCGACATCGTCGGGATCTCCCGCAAGATCGAATCCCAGAAGGAGCGGGACAGGCTGAACGAAATAGTAAGGCGCATAAAGCCCGAGGGCATAGGGCTCATCGCGCGCACGGCCAGCATAGACGTATCGGAGGAAGACCTCCTTCAGGACACGCGGGAGCTCTACCGCCTCTGGATCGACATCAAGAAAAGAAGCGACGAAACCAGGACGCCGTCCCTCCTTTACGAAGAGCCCCGTCTCTACATAAAAGCGGTCAGGGATTTCGTCTCCGGCGACATGAGCCGCGTCGTCGTCGATTCGAAGGGGGGCTACGACGAGATTATCTCCTACGTGAAGAGATACCTCCCCGATTCGGGCGTCAGGGTGGAGCTCTACAAAGAGCCCGAGCCCATTTTCATACGTTACGGCGTCGAGAACGAGATCAGGAAGATATTCAACAAAAAGGTGTGGCTTAAATCTGGCGGCCACATAATAATCGAAGAGGCCGAGGGCCTCACCGTAGTCGACGTCAACACGGGAAGGTTCCAGAGCGGTAAAACGCAGGAAGATACTATTTACACGCTCAACCTCGAAGCCGCGACCGAAATCGTAAGACAAATCAGGCTCCGGAACCTGGTCGGAATAATCGTCGTCGATTTTATAGACATAAAGAACCGTCAGCTTCGCGACCAGATATACGAGGCCTTCGTCGAGGCGCTGAAGCGCGACCGCGCAAGGTCGGCGGTCCTCGAAATGTCCCCCTTCGGCGTCATACAGATGACCCGCCAGCGCCTCCGCGAAAGCGTCCTCACGGAGCTCGCCGAGCCCTGCCCCTACTGCGACGGCTCGGGATACCTCAAATCCAAGGACACCATCTCCTACGAGATAATCCGCGAGATAAGACACAAGGCGGGAAAGCCCGGCGTCACCGCCGTCGAGGTCCAGGCGGGCCCCCGCATAATCGAAAAGCTCCGTGAATTCGAGCAGGAAGGGCTAAGGCGCCTCGAAAAGGAATCCGGTGTACGCATATCGTTCAAGCCCGTCGAGGGCCGCCTCGGCAAGTACGAAGTCAAGGCCTCCTGACACACGTCCCGGCCTGTTGCTTTTTCTTTCTTTCAAGCGCTATTATTAACGAAAACACGGGACGCGCCCATGATAAACGCCGTACGATTTCCGCTGATTATTCTCCTCGCACTGCTGCTCTTCGTTCCGGGCTGCAGCCGCGACGACGAAACCCCGTCCACGCCCGGCGAGACGGATATTTCATCCGATGCCGGCGACGAAGTGGACGAGGCGTACGAAGAGGAGGAAAAGGGGCTCGAAGCCGCGGGAGATTTCGACGCCCCGGCCCCGGGCCTCCCGTCTCTCGCCGAAATAAGATCCGTCTCGGTCGAGACGATAACGGGCAACCCGAGGGACGGCTTCAAGGCGGTCGTCCGCTTAGGCGGCGCGCAAAACAGCGACGTAAGGTACATGTACGACTGGACTGTCAACGGCAGCGACATCCCGGGCGCGATAGAGGAAACCCTTCCGTGGCAGGAGGGGTTTAAAAGGGGCGACGTTATAGGAGTGTCCGTTACCCCCTACAGCGACTTCGGGCAGGGCGCAGTCACCGCGGGCGGCGCGTTCACGATTCCCAATTCCCCGCCCGTCATATCGTCCGAGCCCCCGGCCTCGTATTCGGACGGCAGGTTTACGTATACCGTCCTGGCCGAAGACCCCGACGGCGACCCCGTGGATTTCACACTCCGCGGCGCCCCCCCCGGGATGACGATAGAGCCCGCGACAGGGCTCATAGCCTGGGAATACGGCGAGGACGCCGCCGGGGAATACAGGGTCACTGTCGTCGCCGCCGATTCCGGGGGGGCGTCCGTATCCCAGGAGCTGACGCTCACGATTGCTCCCGGTCCCGGGGAAGAGTGAGACGCCCGGATTTTTGCGCGGAGGGCCGTCTTCGGCCCGATATACACCAAATTAATTCGCAGGTATATTTAATCCATAGGGCCGGACCATGAAGCCACGGCACGCGGCTTTGCGGGGGTGGAAACTATAAATCTCGCCGGGTGAAATCGTGAGAAAATCGTTTCAGGCAGGCATGTTTATCGAGAAAAAGGTCGAGACGAAGCCCGAAATGGCGGCGTCCCGGTTCCACAGGAACTCGCCCCAGGTCCTTTCGAGCCCGTCACTCGTGACCCTCATGCAGACGACCTGCGCCGATCTCATGGCCCCGTTTCTCGACAGCTCGGAAATGGTCGTAAGCGTCCGGATCGAAATGAACCACTTCGCTTCGGCGCCCATAGGCTCGACGATTCTCGTCAGGGCCGAGATCCTCAGGATAGAAGGCGACAAGGTCTACTTCCGCATCGACGCTCACGACGAGTTCGAGCGCGTCGCGGCGGGCTTTAACGACATGTACATAATCAACGAGGAAAGATTCGAAAGGGGCGTAAAAAAGAAGCTGGACTCGCTGGCCGCCATGCGCGTCCGCTCGGCCTGAGCTTCTAAAATCCCACACCCGGTTGAAATCCCTCGACGGAGCGAAATGATGAGTAAAGGCGTTCTCGAAAACCTCTATCACGTGGCCATCGCGGTCAACTCCATAGACGAGGTCGAAAGGGTCTACGAAACCGCCCTCGGCCTCAAGGTCGCCCACAGGGAAGTCGTCGAGGACCAGAAGGTCAAGACGTCCATGCTCGTTCCGGAAAAGGGCGGCTCCGCGATAGAGCTCCTCGAACCCCTGAGCGAGGATTCCCCCATATCGAAATTCCTCGAAAAGAGAGGCGAGGGGATTCACCACATCTGCTTTGCGGTGGACGACATAGAGCTCGCCCTCGAAAGGCTGAAGAAAGAAGGCGTAAGGCTGATAGACGAAACGCCCCGCGTCGGGGCCTACAACTCCAGGGTCGCCTTCATACATCCGAAGGCGGTGAACGGCGTTCTCATAGAGCTCGCGGAGCTGTCCGAAGAAGAATAATCCCCCTTACGAGTCCATTTAAAAAAAGAAGTAGGCGACTACCGTAATAACTATTCCCGATACGATGTTCAGCACGAATCCCGCCTTTATCATCGTCCTCTGCTCGACGAGCCCCGTCCCGTAGATCAGCGCATTCGGAGGCGTCCCCACGGGCAGCATGAACCCCATCGACGACGCTATGCCCACGGCAAGGGCGAGCGCCTCGGGCGACGATTGCCCCGTATCCCGCCCGAGCGCAAGGAATATGGGCACCATTATCGCCGCGCTCGCGGTATTGCTCGCGAATTCCGTGATGAGTATCGTGAGCATCACGGAGCCCAGCACGAGCACGAACGCGCCGTGCGCCGAAAGATGATCTTTCACTATGTCGGCAAGGAACCGGCTCGCACCGGTTTCGGACAGCATCGCACTCAGGACGAGCCCTCCCCCGAACAGAAGCAAAACGCCCCAGTCCGTGAATCTCTCTATCTCCTTCCATTCGATGGTCCCGAGATAAACCAGGAGGACTATTCCCAGTATCGCCACGAGCGCGTCGAATTCCTTTTCGATGCCTATCCAGGACGATATCGGCCTGCTGAAGAGCCAGAGTAAAACGACGACACCGAAAACCGCCCCCACCCTGTACCCGGCCTTGCCTTTTACGAGCCCCTTGATGTCGGCCGCTTGCGAGATCTCCGCCCTGGGCAGCTTCGGCCTGAGGACAAAACAAAGCACGGCTACCATAGCCGGGATGAGTATAACGACGAGCGGCAGACCGACGAAGAGCCAGTCCCTGAAGTCCATGCCGAGGTTGGCCGCGGTGATCGCGTTGGGCGGGGTGCCTATGAGCGTCCCGAGCCCGGCAATGTTCGCCGAGTACGCGACGCCGAGCAGTATGAACGCGCTTGTCGCGGGCGACTCGGTCTTGAGCTTCGCTATGAGCCCCAGCGCTACCGGCAGCATGATAGCGGCGGTGGCGGTATTGCTTATCCACATGCTTATGAGCGAGGTCGCGGCGAAGAGCCCCAGTATGGCGTATATCGGCTTCGTTCCCGCGGCGTTCATTATGTAGCCCGCTATGTACTCGTCGATGTTGTGCTTGTGAAGGGCGGCGGCGAGGGCGAACCCCCCGAGGAAAAGGAATATGACGGGGTTCGCGAAATGGCTCAGCGCGCTCTTTACGTCCATCACCCCCGCGGCCACGACCAGTATCGGCACCAGGAGCGCCGTCACGGCAAGGGGGAGGGCTTCCGTGAACCAGAGGATCGCAATGAACGTCAGTATCGCGAGCCCCTTCAGGGTGCTCTCTTCCGCCGGGACGAAGAAATAAACGCCGAGGGATACGAGCACGCTTAAGAGTATGATGAGATTAGTGCGCATGTCGATGAACGTGTGCGGCGGAGCACTGGCCTGCCTGCCGGAATAAACATACATGCAGACAGTGTCCGCTGACAACCGGCACGCCCGGCGTGCTCCGATACGATATAGCGGGGGCTATGCCATTACCGCCCTCCGCGCGAATGGAGGCTACGGCAAAGGGGCCGCAATGTCGGAAAACACACTACGTATGCGCCATGCGTGCATGAACCCGACGTCGCGGCTCCTGCCGCGACCCCACCCTTCTGTTATTCTGGACTTGATTCAGAATCTCTCATAGCACCTTCGGAAGTTAGAAGCATCTGAAGCGCGTCAGGCGGTAATAGCAAAGCCGCTGTTACTTCGAATGCCAGCGGACACTGTCTGCCAGTGGCTGAAGGGGAGGTTCTATATCTAACTGGTAAGGTCGGTATAAGGCTTTCTACTTTTGCCTGACCAAAAGTAGCACACACGTAGTGTGTTTCTCGGCGTAGCAACGAAGTTGCCAAAGTCACTTGAAGCGCGTCCGAAGAAGATTACAACGACCTTGCTACTTCGAATTCCTGCACGCGTGGCGTGTCGGCCCGGGGACACGTAGTGTCTTTTTTCGACGTAGCGACGAAGTTGCTAAAATCACCTTAAGCACGGCTGGTGTAAAAGGCAGAGCGCTGCTACTTCGATATCCAGCGGGCGTGGCCCGCCTAAAAATCTTCGCTTCTTCACTAAATCCTCAACCTCTCCCATCCCCTGTTCGGATTTTTAACGCTCATCCACTCGATGTCTTCGGCGGGGCAGGTCAGGTGATTAAATAGAACGGACGACCGAGCGGTGCTATGGATTTCCAAAGCTGCTACGTCGAATTCCAGCACGCGTGGCGTGCACGAATTTTGACGGCCCGGAGGGGTATTGCTTCGCTGCTTACGCAGCTTGCAATATGAATGATTTGGGGAGTCCCCACTCTGTCATTCCCTAATGCTTGTATAGGGAATCCAGTCTTTTAAATAGAAATAGAGAAATACAAAAGCAACTACTTCTACTAGCACACACGTAGTGTGTTTCTTTCGTAGTGTGTTTCTTTCGATGTAGCACGTTTGGAGATTATAGGCACCGGAAGCGCGTCAGACGGTAATAGCAAGGCTGCTGCTACTTCGATTTCCGCGTACGTGGTGTGCCGCGCTACGCGCGCCCGATCTTCTCTATAACCCAGAGCCTCTTCTCCGTCCACCTGCCCCACGCGGGAATTATAAGGAGATACTTCCCCCGCATCCTTTCGCCCCCGACGTTCAAGACCATCTTTATCTTGTTGGACCTCTCTATCGTGCACGTCCCCCGGTCCCAGGGCGCGGCCTCTCCCCTGCCGTATCCGTCCGCGTAGGCGCCCTCCCCGGGCGCTTCTCCCGGGAGGCCCTCCGCCGCGCCCCCTTCGACGGCGAGCCTCTTGTCCTTTTCTTCCAAGGGTATGCCGGACGGCACGATCCAGTGCATGGCGCGTCCGCCCCCGGTTATGAAGAGGTCCCAGTGCGGCGCGTCCGTCTCGTGCCGGAATACAGCGTAGCTATACGTTTCTGTCATATATGAGCCTAAGCCCCCGGAGGGTCAGGAATTCGTCGACGTCCTTTATGGTCCTGCTTTCCTTCGCGATGAGCGCCGAGACCCCACCGGTGGCGGTAACGTGCGGGGCGGTCTTCATTTCGGTTTTTATCCTCTCGACGATACCGTCCACGAGCCCCGCGTACCCGTACACCAGCCCCGACTGAATGCTCTCGACGGTCGTCTTGCCGATTATGTTCTCGGGCTTCGCGATCTCCACCCTCGGGAGCTTCGACGCCTCCCTGTAAAGCGCTTCGGACGATATCGTAAGCCCGGGCGTTATGACCCCGCCCATGTACTCCCCCTTCTCCGATATGCAGTCGAACGTCGTCGCAGTGCCGAAATCGACCACTATCACGCTCTTCCTGTGCCTCTCGTATCCGGCGACGCCGTTCACGATCCTGTCCGCCCCCACTTCCTTGGGGTTGTGGTACAGGATGGGCATGCCCGTTTTGACCCCGGGCCCGACCACGAGCGGGTTCACGTCGTAATATGTCCTTATGGCGTCGAATACGGTGGACTGTATGTTCGGGACTACGCACGAAACCGCCGCGCCGGTTATGGAGCCGGGCTCGACGCCCTTTATTTCCATGAGGTCCCTGAAGAGTATCCCGTATTCGTCCGATGTCTTCGATTTGTCGGTGGCGATGCGCCAGTGGGACACTATATCCTTTCCGTCGAATATGCCGAAGACGATATTGGTGTTCCCGATATCAATTGCGAGAAGCATCTTTATTCTCGGGGTCTTATGCCTTTGGGTTCGGCCGGCCGCGGCTTCCGGGGGCATGGCCGTTTGAGTTTCGCCCGGGTGCGCCTTTACTTAAGTCCCCATCTCCTTCTTAGCGACCATTCCGAAAATAATAACCCCAATATCAGTAAAAGAAAGAACGGGCTGTCCCAGAGCTCCTTCGTTTCGTATCCCGTAACGGTCTTCTTCCTCGAATCGTCTATCCTTAGCCTCCCGGCGCCGTCCCCGGCCCTTACGTAAACGCCGCCGCTCCCGGACGCTATGGACTTCAAATAACCCTCGTCGGACGTCGGCCCCCTCACTTCCTTCGCTGGCGGCTCGACGATGAACGATATACCCCCGGGCTCCTCGTCCGCGGCGCCGCCCCCGTCCTCGGCCGCCGTCACCCTGTATATACCCGTCTCGCCGGGCTCTATTTCGGCGGTGAACATGCTGTCCCCGCGCCTCTCCAGCGTGAGCCGCTCCGCTTCCCCGTCCGGGCGGACGAGCATCGCGTGCGGGCTCTCCGCCGCTTCTTCGCCGCCCAGCTCCCACAAGCGGATCTCGGCCTTCTCTCCGGGTGCGTATACCGCCTTGTCCGTCTCGACCCTCACGTCGTTCAAATCCGGATCGTTCACGAACCACAAAAAGAGCCTGTTCCAGAATTTCTCGTACATGGGCGAAACGTCTCCCTCGCTCCCCCGGACGAAATTCCATTTCCACGACGAGTCCGAAAGGAACGTCGCCGCTTTTCCCGTGCCCACCTTGGCCACGGCCAGTATAGGCTCGCCGTCGGGCGACGCCAGGAGCGGCACGGCGTCGGGACTGAGCCCATGCACCATGTTGAACCCTTCGAGCTCCGGCATGGCGTTCCACTCTTCTTCGTTCCTCCTCTTGTCGGGGAATATCCTCATTATCGGGTGGTTCTTCCCCGCCATGGTGAGCTTCGGGTGCACATTCCGGTCGTTTATCGTCTCGGTCAGCCCGCGCGGAATGTAATCGAGCTCGACGGGCAGTATCTCCGAAATGGGCGTCGCTCCGTAATTCCCGCTGTCGAAGCTCTTGTTCCCGCCTATCATCAAAAACGCCCCGCCCTCGTTTAAGACGTAATCCCTTATGCTCCGGAGATGGAACCCGAAAATGCCGTAGGGCTGGAAGTTGAAATTCTGGAATATGACGATGTCGAACGTCCCCAGCTCCGAGCCGAATATCTCGTTCACGGGGAACGGTATCAGGCTGAGCTCGTTCTCCGTCGCGAACACGAGGTCCGTAGGGTCCCTCAGGATAAAAAACGAAACGAGGTCCACGTTCGGGTTTCGCTTGAGCGCCTTCCTCAAGAACCTGACGTCCCACGAGGGGCTCCCCGCCACGTGCAGAATGCGTATCTTGTTTATGATTACGTCGGTGTAAAAAGACTTCTGGTTGTTTTCGGTTATCGTTTCGTCCGCCATCACCGGCACGACGGCCGTGTATATCCGCCGCCCGAGCGTAAGCGGGTTTATCTCGAATTCGACGCTCCCCGCTTTGGACGAGCCGTCTATCGCGACCTCCTTGATAGCCGCGAGCTTGTCCCCGTCGTACAGTGACACGGGGATGCTCATGCCCCCTTTCCCGGTCGTCCTCACGTTTACGCGGACGGAATAGGGATACCTCAAAAACGAGACCTCGCTCGACTTTATCCCGTCTATCCACAGATCGGGGGAAGCGTCGCCGGTCAAGGCCCCGACGGTATTTATCCTGAGCCCGCTTTTCTCGTCTTCGCCGTCTTCGTCCGCCGTATCCCCGTTTCTCCCGCCGTCCGAGATTATTATTGCCTCGTCTAGCTCGCCCCGGCTGTTTTTGCCGCGAAGCTCCTTCAGCAGCCTCCCGAAATCCGTACTCCCGTCGTGCGGCGCCTCCGACATCACCGAGTCCCGCGAGGACGGCGTAAGGCCGCTCCCGAACGTGTAATATTCGACGACGAAGTCGTCGTCCAGCCCCGAGAAAAATCCGGAGTTGTCTTTAAGAAAATTCCTCGCGGCGTCGATGCGCGTCCCCTCGCCCTCGCCGCCCGGGAGATTCATGCTCCACGACCCGTCCACGAGCACGGCGAGCCGGCGCTTCTCTTCCTTGTAGCTGTCCACCCTTACGGCCGGGTTTAGGAGAAGGAAGCAAATAACCATGAATGCGAGAACATGGAGCGACAGTATGACGGCCTTTTTCCGGAGGCTCTCTATCGACCTCGAGCTCCTTACGGAGCCGTAAATCACGATGGCCAGGAATACGGCGAATATCGCCGCTTCCTTAAGGCCGGGAGGGTCTAAAAAGACGAGCGAGCTTACGGCGCTTTCCATAGGTAAAATTTACCCCACGTCCGCCGTATTTCCCGCCCGTCAGAATATTAGCAGCTTCCCGTCCTTCATTATGAGCTCGCCGTCCACGCTCACGGTAGGGCTCATGACCACCCCGTCCAGGTGGCTCGCAACCCTCACGGTGCCGCCCATGCTCTTATTGTCACCGAACGCGATGTGTATAGTGCCTATGACCTTCTCGTCCTCGAGAACGTGCCCGGTGATGCGCGCCTTGTCGTGTGTGCCTATGCCGAGCTCGGCGAGATTAAACGCGAGCTTCCCGTGGGGCTCCATTATCGACAGGAGCCTCTCTGCGCCCTTTCCGCCCGTGATCTCCGTCGCGAATCCCTCTTCCACCTTCACCTTTATCACCTCGTCCCGGAGTATCCCCACGCCGGCCATCGAGCCGTCGAACACGACCACACCTTCGGACTTCCCTTCGAGCGGCGCGACGTACGCCTCCCCGGCGGGGAGGTTACTGAAATCGCCCGGCTCGTGATTCCTCCCGGTGTCTGACTGCCCCTCCCTCCCCTCGACGGCGAGGTTTATGTCCGTCCCCTTTTCGGACGTCACCCTCACGTTCGACGCCTTGGATATGATCGCGGCGAGCGCGTCGCTCCTTTTGGCTATGGCGTCGTAATCGGCGTTGAGCGTCCTCACCATCATGTCCTCGGTTATGCCCGGTAGCGTCGCGATCCTGACGCCCGCCTTGCACGCGTTCCGTCTCGATTCCGTATGGCTGAGCGATTTTGACGTCGGTATCAGTATCGCGTCCACGAGCTTCATAAGCTCGGCGACGTATGCAGGCGGCTCCTCGCCGTTTGACTTCCTTGGTATTATCTCGATGATCGCGGCCTCGGCCCCCGCGTCCCTCGCCGCCTCCCAGAGCGCGTATCCTATCTTCCTCGACGGCTCGTCCGTTATTACGAGAACGCTCTCTCCTTCCCTGACAGCCATGCAGTCTATTACGGCGATCTTCGCCGCGCTTTTTAGCTCGTCCATTTCGTACCTCCGAATGTTTCCTGGATTTGCGCTGTACCTCGCCCGTATTATAATATGCCCTGACCGGCGGCCCGCTGTAAATGCGGGGCCGTATTCCAGGGAGGCTGAATGAAAGGCGTGGGCATAGTGACGCCCTACTGGCCCGACATCACCCCCGGCGAGCTCGTGGAATTCGCACGCCTCGCCGAGGGCCTCGGCTATCATTCCATCTGGGTCCCCGAGATGTGGGGCAGGGACGCGTTTTCCATACTCGGCCTCCTCGCATCAAACACCACGCGCATCGGGCTCGCTACCGGAATAATCCCCGTATTCAGCCGCGCCCCTTCCGTCATCGCGCAGACTATAGCGACGCTCGACGAGATCTCGGGCGGCCGGATGATGCTCGGGCTCGGCGCGAGCGGCCCGGCCGTCATAGAGAACTGGCACGGCGTGAAGTTCGACAAACCCCTTCGGCGCACGAGGGAATATGTCGAGATAATCCGTATGGTTCTCTCGGGCGGCAGGGTCGATTACGAGGGAGAGATATTCAGGCTCAAGGGATTCCGGCTTCAGTTCAAGCCGCCCCGTCCGGATATTCCCATACTCGTCGCCGCGATAGGGCCGAAAAACATACGCCTCACGGGCGAGGTCGCCGACGGCTGGATACCGTTCCTGATACCGAGGGAGGGTATAAACGAGGCCCGAAAAGAGCTCACGCTCGGGGCGGAATCGAAGGGTAGGGCGGCTTCGGAATTATCGGTCTGCCCCTACATAACGACGTCCGTCTCCGAAGACGCCGAAACGGCAAGGGCCGCCGTAAGGGAGCACATAGCCTACTACATCGGCGGCATGGGAACGTTCTACTACAATACGCTCGTCAGGTACGGCTACGGCGAAGAGGCGGGCGCAATCAGGAGCGCCTGGGAGAAAGCTGACAGGAACGAGGCCGTTTCCGCGGTGAGCGACAGGGTTCTCGATTCGCTCTCCGTATCCGGCGCACCGGGGCACGGGAGGGCGATTGTCGAATCCTGCATCGAAGACGGGATGAACCTCCCTATTCTACTCTTCCCGCCGAAAGCCTCGCGCGAGCTCGTAAGGGAATCTCTCGAATCCCTCGCGCCTCCATACGCCTGACGGCCTCTCTTGTCATTCTCAACTGTTCCGAGCAAGCGAGGAATCGGACGCCACAACCATGAAGCGCAAGCGCTCATCCGGTACCGCTCAGAACCCGCCTAAATATCGGGAATCCATTCAGTTTTCCGACAGCAATCCATTAAGAGTTTTCAGTCATTGCAAGGGTGCGAAGCACCCGCGGCAATCCCGACGGACCGTCTCCGCAGACAATCGAAGTAGCAACGCTTTGCCATTGCCACCAGATGCGCTTCCGGTGGTTTTGGCAACTTCATTGCTACGTCGAGAAACACACTATGTGTGTGTCATTTCGAACAACGATTCCGAGCGAGTGAGGAATCGGACGCCCTCTGCGATTGCAAGAAGGCATATCTGGTACTGCTCGGAATTACCTCAAATTAAAACAGCGAGGAATCTCGCTTTTGTCTTTCCCCCCCTGGAAAAAGGGGGCAGGGGGGATTTATGTTGATGTTATTCCCTGAGAACGGCTACATGCAGATCGCCGAGGCCTCGCGTCCGGGTTGCCCGCGCCGCGGTCCCTAAACAAAAAAGCCGCTCACGCCATTTCCGACGCGAGCGGCTCTGATTTGTATTCAGTCCGGTTTTTATGCGCTTATAAAATCTTTTAGAATCCCCCCGGTGCTGAGCTGCCGGAGCTTCTTGAGCGCGCGCCTCTCGATCTGCCTTATGCGCTCACGGGTGAGGCTGTACCTGTTCCCTATCTCGTCCAGCGTGTACGACTCGTCGTACCCGATCCCGAACCTCATCCTCAATATATCCTCCTCCCTGTCGGTCAGGTTCTTGAGCGCCTCCTCTATCTTCTCGGACATCGACACCGTGGTCAAAAGCGTGTCGGTCGCCGGCCTCGTGTCCGGTATGAAATCGATGAAGCTGTTCTTCCCGTCCCCCGATGCCGTGTTCACGGCGTCGAGATAAACGACGTTTGTCGACGTGGCTTTTATAACCTTCGATACCTTCTTGACGCTAAGACCGGTCTCCTCGGCGACGTCTTCTATCGCCGGGGCTTCTCCGTTCTCATCCCTGAGCATGTTGGCCGTTCTCGT
>JADLGH010000034.1 GCA_020849425.1 Candidatus Dadabacteria bacterium | reverse complement strand
GGACATTCGAAACCCCGCCGCCGATAATTTTCACCTGAAACGTTTCATCGAAAGCCACGAGGACGGGAATTACGACGGCAGCCCGCTTTTTCTGAAGTACCCTGTTGATCGCGTCCGTCGTTTCGCCCGGGTCATAACGCGCGATATGCCCGCACCAGCCGTAGGCGTGCTCGGTAATACCTTTCTCCCTCTTCACGTATTCGGCGACTTCATCAAACAGCTCGCCCCATTCTTTTTCATACGATTCGTCGCCGTATCCGATAAGGACGAGCCCCTCGTTCCCGGCATCCCTGGAAAGGGCTTCCACTCGTCTCAGCACGTTCTTTTGCAGGATGCCGGTAAAGTCGAGAAGCGGAGCGATGTGGGTTCTTGCCTTCGGAGTGTATCTTTCTATTTTCTCTATTTTCAACATCTCCATCGACGCGGGGTCTTCCTTTTGTCCGATAATGGTGGGGATGTCGTCGAACGAGTGGGGGCTTACCGTAAGGAATATCGGAATGACGACTATGTCCGTGAATCCCTCGGCATCGTATTCTTTGAGACGCGTGGCTATGGAGGGTTCGTTGTACTCCATAAAAGCGGTTTTGATTCCCTCCACCGTACCGCCGCCGAGAACATCCTCCCTCACGCCGGCTTCGAGGTCCAGAAGGGTTTGTCTCCACGCTTCCGACCGTGAGCCGTGGTTGACGAGAAGGACGCCGATTTTCTTTCCTCCGGGTTCGTGATCAGGCGGCGGCTCTTCGTTGTTGCTGCAGGAGAGAACGGAAAGAGGGAGAGCGCAAAAGATCGCCGTGAGTAACAGCGCGCGCGTGAGGCGGGTAATGATGTCGGCGTCGTTCATTATCGTTATCTCCCGTTATTCGTATTTTGTCTTACTCCCGGAAACCGAGTCCAACTTTCCCGGGTCATGCACAGCCTGAGAGCCCGGGCTCGCGGGCCGTATAACTTCCGGCTGTTCAGTCGTTCCGGGGCCATATCTTTTCGAGCTGGCGGAAACATACAAATTCATTCGGGGAGGATGCGCAATAGATATGATAATGATAATCACTATCAGTATTGACGCCCGGTCCGAAGGTGTCAATATTTATCGGTAAAGTTATCGGCTGGGGAGCGCGGCGGGGCGGGATTTGCGTCCGTGCCGGTGCGCGTAACGGGCGGCTTATACCGGCGCCCCGCAATCCTGCTCGACTATATCTAAATAAAGCCTTGCCTTTACCTCTCTCCATAATGTAAAATTAAGTGAACCATTCTGTTCAAAATACCGATTTCCATAATTTTTGGAGGCACTAATGAGATTTGGCGATTACCTGAAGAGCAAAAGGAAACAGCGTAATATTACCCAGGAAGACCTTGCCCGGGCGCTTAACGTTTCAAGTGTTTTCATTCACCAGCTCGAAACGGGCAAGGTCGACGCCCCGTCCATCGAGAGATGCAGCCAGATAGCGTCGATACTGGAAGTTAATATCGACGAATTATGGACAGTCGCAAAGAAAGAGCGCCTCAAGAGATTCATGGAGAAAGAGGACATAACCGACGACAGCTTCGAGGTGCTCACGGATGCCGAAAAGGCCCTCATTAACCTTTACAGGAGCCTCGACCACGACATGCGGAGGGATTTCGGCGGTATGATTTTCATGCTCCTCAGGCATTCCCAGGACGAAGGGGTCCAGGAGATACTGGAAGAATTCATTAAATGCGCATAATGGGAAGGTTTTCGACAATCCTTAAGGCCGTGGGAATAGAGCTGTGCATTCTGGCTCTCATAGGGCTCGTGTTCCTTTTTCAGTTCAATAAGGCCAAGGAAGAGTTCGTAACCAAAACGAGGGCGATTTCCGAAACGATCGGCGACCTCGCGAGCGACTTCTACGCCGAGGAAGGCAAGCAGCCGACGAGCGGCGAGTTCTATCATTTCCTCGACAAGCGCCTCGGTCGGAAAAAGCTCTTCAACACCTTCGAGAGAGCCCCCAAGTTCTTCAGCGTCGTATTCAAGAAGGACGTCGAGGGCAATCTCGCCGGCGACGGTTTATTCATGAAGGAGTTCTATCCCGAGGACGGATACACGGTCAAGGATTTTAACGGCATCATTTCCGTATCCGTGCCGTTTTCGTCCCAGGCGCAGTCCGAGCCTTTCGGGATCGTAAAGATAGATTCGGACACCAAGGCCATATTGAAAAGGGTCTTCGCGGACAACTACCTCCTCTACGCCGCGATGCTCATCGTGCTGAACAACCAGGCCTTCATCTTCTATCTCCTCATGAGGAAGAAGAAAGAGATAGTGTTCGAAAAGGGCTACCTCAAGGAGCACTCCATCGGGGCGCTCAAGATAATGCATAAAGTCCTCGGCGACATTATAGAGGACCATAGGACCGACCGCGTCGACGGCGACGACCCTGCAAAGAAGCAGGAATCCGGCAAGAACGTGATATCCATATCCGAGCTCGCCGAGAAGAGAAAGCAATGAAGAAGCTGCTGTTTCCCATATTACTGCTGCTTTTCATAATTGTCGCCGGCTGCGACAGCCCCGAGAAGAACGGCGTCGTCGAGCTCGACGGCCCGATACTCGAAAGCATCGACGCCGACGGCAACCTCGAATTCAACGGGGCCGTTATAAACACGAGCGACCAGCCCGTCCGTTCCGTATACGTCGTGATAGTTCTCAAGGACAAGAGCGGCAACATAATAGAGGCCAACTCCGTATCGCTCTTCGAAGAAGATATGAACGCCCTCCTTTATCCCTCTGAAAGGGCGTTCTTCAAGATGTCGGTAGCCTCTAATCCGAACAGGGTCTTTTCCAGGGAGGTCGAAATATACTACGAAGATCCCAACGAGACGCCTCCCCCATCCTGAAATCTGTAGAGTTACTTTAAGGTTTTCCTCTATCCTTTCCCATTCTGCCCGTCTGAATAGCGCTCCCGGCAGAAAACCTTATTATTACAATAGTTCAAATTATGGTCTAAGTTTTTATTCTAAGCTATCGCAGCATATCGAAATTCACCATAACTTCATCCTTGCCCGAACGAATGACAGCATCTTGCCGGCGCGGTTGAAAGCCATTCCCGTCGCTTTTTCCCCTCGGCTGCGCTCCAACCCCCTCAGTTCACTGCAAAATATGCCCGGGGCATGCACCCTTTATCCGGCGTCCGGGCTTGTGTTTGCGCCCGGATTCGTCTTATATTAAGTATTACAATATCATACTGACTACAATTAAAGGGGTCTTTGATATTTTTAAGAGAGTATTGCAAAAAGTTCAAAGAAGTGGTTAAATTGGTATTGTAACTTGGGAGGAATACTTGTTTTTAAGTAAGAAAGAACTCGTGGGACTCGACATCGGCTCCAATACCGTGAAGCTCCTTGAGCTGAAATCGGTGAAGAGCGGGTATCAGCTGAAGAACATCGGCGAGGCTGTTTTGCCGAAGGATGCGATCGTAAACAAGGTCATAGGCAACTACGACGCAGTCTCGGAAACCATAGCCTCCCTCTTCGGCGATCTCAGGGTGAAGACCAAGAACGTCGCCATATCGATTTCCGGTCATTCGGTCATCATAAAAAAGGTAAGCCTTCCCAAGATGTCCGAAAACGAGCTCAGGGAATCCATCCCCTGGGAGCTCGAGCAATACATCCCGCAGAGCATCCACGACGTCAACTACGACTACCAGGTAATGCCGGGCGAAACACCGGAGGGCAACATCGACGTCCTCATAGTCGCGGCGAAAAAAGACGTAACGAACTCCTACGTTTCCGTGGTGAAAGAGGCGGGGCTCAATCCCGTCGTGGTCGACGTTGACGTATTCGCCCTCGAAAACATGTACATGGTGAACTATCCCGAACCAGACGGGCTCGTATCCCTCGTCAACATCGGCGCCGCGGTTACGAATATCAACATCCTTAAGGACGGTATCTCCGTCTTCACTAGGGACATAACCACGGGCGGCAACCTCTACACCGAATGGATCATGAAAGAAACGAACGCCGCCTTCGAGGAGGCCGAGCTTCTCAAGATATCCGCAAAAGACGGCGAATCCCCGGCCGGGATCGAACGGGTGACCAACGAATTCGTGGACATGATATCGGGCGAGATAAAAAGAACGCTCGACTTCTTCTCGTCAACGCTCTGGACAAGCAGCGTGGGCCGGATACTCATAGGCGGCGGGTCTTCAGGGGTGGCCGGCCTCAAGGATACGCTCTCCGATATAACCGACGCCGCTGTCGATTTCATGAATCCCTTCAGAAACGTCGCCTACGACCCCAACGATTTCGACCCCCAATACATACAGTCCATAGCCCCCAAGATGAGCGTGGCCATGGGGCTCGCTTCGAGAAAGCCGGGTGACAACAAATGATAAGGATTAACCTCATACCGGAACCCGAAAAACGGGATGTGCGCGGTGTGGGTCAGCTCGTCCTCGGTCTCCTCGCTGTCGTCGCCCTGTTTTCGGTATTGGCGGCGCTCCACGTCATGCAGGGCAGGCAGATAGAAGAGGTAAACCGCAAAATCGCCCGCGCAGAAAAGCGTATCGAGGAGCTCGAAAAAATAAAGGAAAAGGTCGATGACTTCAAGGCGAAAAACGCCGAGCTCAACAGGCGTATAGACATCATCAAGGTCCTCGAAAGTAACCGCACGGGGCCGCTATTCGTCATGGACGCTCTCGCGGGCGCCATGCCCAACAAGGCCTGGCTCGACGAGTTTACCGAGAAAGGCCTCCAGGCGAGGCTGGTCGGAATAGCCGACAACGAATTCACGGTGGCCGATTTCATGAAATCGCTCGAAACGTCTCCCTACTTCGTATCCGTCGAGCTCGGAGTGATAAAAAAGACCGAGATACGTAAGCTCGATCTCAGGAATTTCATTATCAACGCGAAGCTCGACTACGCCGGTAAAAAGAAAACGGAGGCGGCCGAAACCGGGGCCGGGGCGCCCGAAGCGCCCGACACCGCGAAAAAGGGCCGGTAAAAGATGGCTTTTTACGACGAAATATCCGAAAGGTTAAGCGAGCAGCCGCTTCACGTAAAACTAATTCTCCTCCTCGTAATCGTCGCGGTCATATCCGCGGCCTACTGGTATTTCTACTGGTCGCCGGGCCGGGAGACGCTCGAGCGCGCCCAAAGGAAACTCGCCTCCGAGCAAAAAAGGATAAAAGAGTACGAGGCCGTAGCCGACGAGCTCCCGGCCTTCGAAAAAGAGTTCGGCAGATTGGAAAGGGAGTTCGAGCTGATTTCCCTGAAGCTCCCCAAGGAAAAGGAGATACCGGCGCTCATAGACAGCGTTTATTCCGAGATATCCGGCTCCAATCTCGATTCCATAATCTTCGCCCCGCAGGGCCAGGTGGCCAGGGAGATATACGCCGAAATACCGATACAGATGGAGGTCATAGGCGGTTATTTCAATCTCGCTGATTTCTTCGACCGTATTTCGAGGCTTCCGAGGATTGTGAACGTAAGGGACCTCGTCCTCTCGCGAACGGACGTAAAGGGAAACAACGTCATACTCAACGCGAAATTCAACGTCGTAACGTTCAGGCTCCTTCCCCGGCCCGACACGCCTGCCGTAAGCGAAAAAGGCAAGGGTAAGGGTAAAACGAAATCCAGGAAAAAAAGGAATACCAAAGAAGAGCCATAATCATGAAGCTTCCGAATGCTTACAGCATCCCCGCTCTCGCGATAGCCGTCCTTGCGGCGGTAATTCTTTACGCTCCTTCACTGTCCTATTCTCGGGGCGGGGAAGAAAACACCATAGCCGAGGGTATGGAGGTCATAAAGTCCGCCAGGGAAAAGGCCGAGGCGGCTCCCGGTCCCGGCTCCGAAGAAGCCGGGACCGCTTCCGATGCCGAAGCTCCCCCCGGGGAGCCTGCATCCGATACCGATAAATCGCTTGAGGAAAGGGCGAGCGCCATACGGCCCGTCTCGGGCGACAGGCCGCCTTACGATCCCGCGGGGAAAAGGGATCCCTTCAAGCCCTTCATAAAGCTCGTGGACGTCCCGGCGGCCGGTCCCGCGCCGGTGGTCGCTCCACCAATACAGAGATACTCCCTCGACCAGTTCAGGATATCCGGCATCGTCTGGATGAGCGGCAAGCCCCGGGCTATGGTCGTCGATCCCGAGGGCAACACCTACTTCCTCGGGGGCGGCGACAGGATAGGCAACAAGGAAGGCGAGATACTCGAAGTGAGGGAAAACGGTCTCCTCGTCGAGGAAACCGTCAGGTCCGAAGACGTCTACGGCGAGGTAAAGGTCGAAACGAAAAGATCCGTTCTCGCATTCGAAGACGGTAAATGACGGACGATTGAAAGAAGGAGGAAGATTTAGAAGGAGGATGGATTAATGAGAACCCTGTTCACAAAGGCCACACTGCTCATTATCTGCGTGCTGTCCCTGGCGTCGTACGCCCAGGGCAGCGCGCCCCGGTCAAATTACGCAAACGGCTCATTAACGGGTCCGGAACCCCTGCCGGTGACTGCGGGCCGCGCGGCCGCTCTCGAAGTTGCGCAGTCCCCCGCCGTGAATCCCGCGGACCGGTATAACCACGTTCAAAGCATAGGCTTCGAAGTCGATAAGGGGATGGGGATCGTCACTATAGGCGCCGCGGCCCCCATTCAATACGAGAGGCTCTCGGACGAGGACAGGAAGGTGAGCCTCAAGCTCTCTGACGTGATCCTCGCCGACAAGTTCCAGGTCTCCCGCGACGTAAGCGATTTCGACAGCCCGATAAACTTCATCTCCTCGTTCAGGGACCCGATAAAACCGAGCGACGTCATAGTGGTAATCGAGCTCAAGGAATCCCGCGTCCCGGTAAACGTAAGCCAGAGCGGAAACCAGCTCGTTCTTAACTTCGGGGAGTCCCAGGCCGTCCGGGCCGCGACCGAGCAGCAGGTCGATGTCTCGGTCCGTCCCGAAGACCTCTACGCCTTCGACTTCAGGCTCACGTCCATGCCCGGAGCCGTAAAAACCTACAGGGGGCAGCTCGTTTCCTTCGATTTCAAGGACGCCGACATAAGGGACGTCCTCAGGATAATCTCCGACATAAGCGGCCTTAACATGATAATCGCCAGCAGCGTCGCCGGCACGGTAACGTTAAAGCTCGCCAACGTCCCCTGGGACCAGGCGCTCGACGTCATACTCGAAGACGCCGGTCTCGGCGCCTTCCTCGACGGCAACGTCCTCAGGATAGCGCCCCTCGCCACGCTCCAGGCCCGCCAGCGCGCGGTAAGGAAGACGGTGGAGACCAACGAAGAGCTCGAGCCCCTCATCACGCGCCAGGTCTTCGTCAACTACGCGTCGGCGGCCGAGCTTATCCCCCTCGTCGATCCGCTTCTAAGCGACAGGGGCGAGCTCAGGGTGGACACCAGGACGAACAGCATCCTTATTAACGACACGGCGGTCAGGGCCGGGCAGATTGAGTCCCTCGTCGAGGACCTCGATACGAGAACCCCGCAGGTCCTCATCGAGTCCCGCATAGTCCAGGCCACGCTCAACTTCACGCGCGAGCTCGGCATACAGTGGGGCTTCGATTACAGGGCCTCCGCCGCTACCGGCAACCCGACGGGCGCAACGTTCCCGTCGAGCGTCGAAGTCGGCGGCACCACTGTCGGCAGCCCGTTCGGCACCACGGGGGACAACTTCATTATCGACCTCCCGGCGGCGGCGGGTCCGGGCTCGGGCGGCGTTATGGGTATCGTCCTCGGGAGCCTCACTGGCGCTTTCGACCTCGACCTCCGGCTCTCCGCCCTCGAACAGAGGGGCGACGGCCGGATCCTTTCCTCGCCGAAGGTGCTTACGCTCGAAAACACGCCGGCGAGGATAGAGCAGGGCGTTTCGATCCCGTTCCTCTCCGTCTCCGCCGCGGGCACACAGACCCAGTTCGTCGACGCCACCCTCAGCCTTTCCGTAACCCCCCAGGTGACGAACGACAACCGGATACTCATGGAGATAGTCGTAACCGACAACTCCCCCGACCCTGCCCTCACGGGCGCGGGGGGCCAGCCTTCCATAAGAAGGACCGAGGCCACGACGCAGGTCCTCGCGAGCGACGGCGAAACCATAGTCATAGGCGGCATATTCACACGCCGGATGGACGAGACGAACAACGGGCTTCCGTGGTTTTCGAGGCTCCCCCTCCTCGGATGGCTCTTCCAGAACAACAGGACGAACGACGAGAGAAGGGAGCTCATAGTGTTCATAACACCGAGGATCATCAGATAAAAGACAGATATCCTGGAGGATGGTTTGATGAGAAGGAAATTGATAGGACAATTGTTATTCCCGGCGCTCGTCGCCGGATTCCTCGCGGCGGGTCTCGCGTCCGGCGGCTGCGGGTCTAATCCCCCGTTCGCGCCCTTCGGCTCCACTATAGAGATACTGAACCCGCCCGAAGATATCAATATCGGGCAGAACGCCATAACGCAGATTCTCGTTCAGGCCCAGGTGCTCGGCCCCGACGGTGAGCCCCTGAACGACGTCAGGGTCATATGGGACCTTTCGTTCGCCAACCAGAATACGTTCGTTATCGATACCAACGGGGACGGCATCGCCGACGCGAGGGCGCTCCAGCTCGTCGATAACGGCGCGTGCAGCCCGAGGCAGTGCGCGTCTACTCCCATAACCGAGTGGTTCGGCATGGGGGCGCTGGTGGACGCTCCTTTCGACGTTCTCACGGACAACCGGGGCATGGCTTTCGTGCTCATTCTTATCGGCGACGCTATAATCGACCCCGCGACGCTTTCCGCGTCCACCGACAGCGGCGCCATAGACATCGTGACGTTCTCCGTGAACGCGGATCTCGGGGAGTAATGGTTATTCAGGCAAGGAGGGATGGATACACATGATTATTAACAGGATGTTCAAGCGCAAATCCGTAAAGGTAATTTCCATATTGATGTTTCTCGGGCTCATGGTGCTGTCGCAGCACGCCTGTGTCGACAGCCTCGACGGCGGCGACGAGTCCGAAAACCCGGTAAACACGTTCCTGATGAACATGAGCGCGAACCCGAACACGCTCTTCGGGAACGCCTCCGAGGAATCGTTCATACAGGTGGATACTCTCCTCGTTCCCGACGGCTCGGAAATAGACTACGAGATAACCTTCTCCAGCAGCGGCCTTCCCCCGGCGCTAAGGGGCTGCCTCTTCGACAGCAGCGGCGCCGTGATAAATAACGAAGCCTTCGTGAATTATCTTGCGGGCGTACTCGTCGGAATAAACGAAACGGCCTCTGTGAATATCTCCGCCACCGTCACGCTTGCCGACGGCAGGCGTGAAAGCGATTTCCTTTCGGTGAACCTCGACGGCGTTGGAATAATTCCGGCAACACCCGGTCCCAGCCCGGGCACCGACCCCTTGATCGTGCCGCATCCTTCCGTAACGCCCGCACCGACTAACGTGGCGGTTCCGTTGACTTATCAAACGGTTGGATTAGAACCCGGAACTCTTGTGGAAATCTCTCTCAGTAATCCCGATATAGGATCGTTGAATAGCGGGACCGATCCTGAAATTGGAGACGATCTTCTCTTCACCCCGGTTCTTGGAAATGTGAATTCGGGCCAGTTCTTCGTTCAATATAATGGATTCGTCGGGCAGAGCGGCACCCAGATCATTTTCGCCAGGACACAGCTCCAGATTCCACCCGAATTATCCCTGGTTTGCCCGTTGATATCGGAAGAAGATGGACTGATCGAGGTGATCATAATTATTACACAGGAAGTCGCCGCACCGCCCACGCCGGGACCCACGCCAGGCCCCGGCGACGGCGACGGAGACGGCGGCGACCCGCTGCCGACACTTCCGCCCGATTTCGAGTAACTTCGGCGCCCGTCCCCGCGTGGGGCGGGCCCTCTCCGGGGGCGGGCGCACCGGCTACACGCCCGCCCCGGAGGAGCGGCGCGAAAGTTAGGCCCCGCTTTCCGCTCACGGCCTTTCCCAAATTATCGTTTGACTTAATCCGGCGCTCTTCTTACTATTTATAAATATAGATATGCCTGCGCCGGTTCGCGGGTGTTCACGCATATTTCGAGGGGGTAACAAATGTCCGTCCGGGAATCCGATCTCGACAAGAAAAAAATGGCGAGGGAGCGCTGGGAAAGGGAGTACGGCCGCGCTCAAAAACGAGACGCCGACTTCACCACCATATCCGGCATGGAGATGCCGCCGCTCGCCGATCCGGGCGACCTCGCGGGTTTCGACCCCGAATCCGGAGTAGGCTACCCCGGGCAATTTCCCTACACGCGGGGCATACACAGCACCATGTACAGGAGCCGCCTCTGGACCATGCGCCAGTTCGCCGGCTTCGGCACCCCGGAAGACACGAACAGGAGATTCAAATATCTTCTCAGCCACGGGCAGACAGGCCTCAGCACGGCCTTCGACATGCCCACCCTCATGGGCTACGACAGCGACAGCGCCATGGCCCGCGGCGAGGTCGGGAGGGAAGGGGTGTCGGTCTCGTCCCTCGAGGACATGGAAATACTGTTCGACGGTATAGACCTCGATCGGGTCACGACGTCCATGACGGTCAACTGCAGCGCGAGCATCATTTTCGCCATGTACCTCGTCATGGCCGAAAAGAAGGGCGTAAGCTGGGACAAGCTCCGCGGCACGCTGCAGAACGACATGCTGAAGGAATTCATAGCCCAGCGCGAATGGATATCCCCTCCCGGCCCGTCGGTCAAGATCGTCATCGACGTAATCGAATTCTGCGCGAGGCGCGTAAGGGGCTGGCACCCGGTCTCGATCTCCGGCTACCACATACGCGAGGCTGGCTCCACGGCCGTTCAGGAGCTGGCGTTCACTCTCGCCGACGGTATAGGCTACGTCGAGGAAAGCATAAAGCGGGGCCTCGATGTAGACGATTTCGCCCCGCGCCTCTCCTTCTTCTTTAACGTCCACAACGATTTCCTGGAAGAGGTCGCCAAGTTCAGGGCCGCCCGCCGCATGTGGGCGAAGATCATGCGTGACAGGTTCGGGGCGAAAGACCCCAAGTCGCTCACGCTCAAAACCCACGCCCAGACGGCAGGCGCGAGCCTGACGGCCCAGCAGCCTATCAACAACGTCGCCCGCGTGACCATACAGGCCCTCGCCGCCGTCCTCGGGGGCACGCAGTCCCTCCACACGAACTCCATGGACGAGACGCTCGCCCTCCCGACGGAAGAGGCCGTCACGGTCGCGCTCAGGACACAGCAGATCATCGCCGAGGAAAGCGGCGTCGTAAACACGATAGACCCCTTCGGCGGAAGCTATCTCATGGAATCCCTCACGAGCCGCATCGAAAAAGAGGCCTTCGACTACATAGACAAAATAGACCGCATGGGCGGCATAATAGCCGCGATCGAAGAGGGCTATCCCCAAAAGGAAATAGCCGACGCCGCCTACAAGTACCAGCGCGAGCTCGACACCGGGATCAAAACCATAGTCGGCGTCAACAAGTACGTCCACGAGGACGAGGAAGTCCCGATTCCGCTCCTCAAAATAGAAGACGAGGTCGAAGAGGGCCAGAGACAAAAACTCGCTGACCTCAAGCGCCGCCGCGACAACAAGGCCGTAAAGGCCCGGCTCGAGGACATCCTCCTCGCGGCGCGCAGGGGCGACAACCTCATGCCGTTCATCGTGGACGCCGTCCGCGACTACGCGACGCTCGGCGAGATAAGCGACATATTCCGCGAGGCCTACGGCGTCTACCGCGACCCGGGATATTTCTAGTTTCGCGGGCAACGCCTTTTAAACTCTCCACAAATCGCGTAACCTCATAGCTTGGTAAAGGGTCTTCATAGATGGGACAGGAAAACAGGTTAAGAATTCTGATCGGCAAGGCCGGCCTCGACGGGCACGACAGGGGGGTGAAGATAGTGGCGAGGGCCCTCCGTGACGCCGGGTTCGAGGTCATATACACGGGCCTTCACAACACCCCCGAGGCCATCGTCGAAACGGCGCTCCAGGAAGACGTGGACGCCGTCGGCCTCAGCATCCTGTCGGGCGCCCACAACTACCTCTTCCCGGAGATAATTCGCCTCCTCGAAGAAAAGGGCCTCGGCGACGTTACAGTCTTCGGCGGGGGAATCATCCCCAAGGAAGACATCGAAGGACTTAAGCAAAAGGGAGTAAAGGCGGTATTCGAGCCCGGAACGTCCACGGACGAGATCATCGGCTGGGTAAAGGAGAACGTTTCTCCAAGGGCTCTTTAACCTGGTGTAATGAAGTGCGTAAGCTGCGGTAACAGGAAAGGCAAGCGGCATTGCCCCGCGCTCGGCGGCTCCATATGCCCCGTCTGCTGCGGAGAGAAAAGGGGGGTCGAGATCGACTGCCCGTCGGGCTGCGTCTACTACGTCGAGGGTCAGAAGCAGCACCAGCTCAAGGTAATGCACCAGCGGGTCAAAAAAGAGGGCGGCGGGAGCTACGTCCGACGCGCCGAGCTCTATAACCGTAACCCCGAAATTTTCGCGCGCCTCGAAAAGCTCTTCGCCGACTCCTGCAGGGCCAACAAGAATCTCACGAACAAAGACCTAGCCTCCGCCCTCGAGCTCGCCAAAAATACGCTCGACACGGAAAAAAAGGGCCTTATCTACCGGCACCAGGGCGAAAACTCCTACGCCAACGAGCTTTCTACTAATATCCTTATCGCAATAACCGACTACAAGGACAATCCCGCGATCACGGGGGACAGGATGGACCTCGACTTCGCCGTTAAGGTCGTGGACGAGTTTTTAAGGGAAGCGCGGTTCTACGTCGAGAACGATCCGAATCCCAGGAGCTACCTCGTACACATCCTGCGCTACCACCCCGGGGAAACGCCCGAACGAAAACCGGCGGGCGGGATTATAATCACGCCCTGATTTCGGCGTTAATGGTTGTCTTTTCCGGCGGAAGGGACGGTGCTGATAATCGCTGAAACTATGAACGCCACGACGGCCACGACCGCGAGGTACTTGAAAAACCTCGACCAGTCCATGCTTATTCCCAGATAAAAGCCGACGCCTATGAAGCTGAAAAGTATCAGGCATACGAAAATGGCGCAAGGCAGGTTCTTCCTTAGCATAAGAGTCCCACTCCTTCTTCTCTGTTTATTCGGCCAGAAAGCAAGATTTTATCTGAATCCTCGCCCCTGTTCAACCTTTTGTCAACCCGGGCCCTCGTGGGTCTGAAAATAACGGGGGATTGCGGTCCGGTGATATAAAGTGTAAGCTAAGCACTATAATTACTGACATGCAGGTAATAATTGTCCTCGTTTTAACCGCCATTCCTAGATGAGAATCCCCAAACCCAAAGAAATCGTACGTCTCCTCAAAGGCTCGAATTTCAGGCCCATGAGGCCGAAGGAAATCTCCAGGCGCCTCGGCGTGCCCAGGGAAGGGAAAGAGCTCCTTAAGAAAATCCTTCGGAAGATGGTGCGTGACGGCAAGATAGGAAGGTCCGACGGCGGCTACGTCGCCGCCGGCTCCCCGGCTGCGGGCGTAAACGACTCCGGGAGGAATTCCCCCGAGCCCGTCCTCCCCACGGCTCCCACGACGGCCCCGATAAAGGGCATGCTCAAGGGCGGGAAGATTCTCGGCAAGTTCGTAAAAACGGGCAAGACTGGAAAAATAATCCCCAAGGACGACAGGGTTCCCCACATCCCGCTCAAGATCGACGAGATAAAGAACCTCCGGAACCACAGCCTCATAGTCTACGAAGTCAGTAACCGTGTATCCCCCCAACGCAAGCTCAACGGGCGCATTGTCGAGGTCCTCGGGAAGGCGGGCGACCTCGAATCCGAGAAAAAGGGGATAATAAGAGAATACGGCCTCTCCGAGGAATTCCCGTCCGAGGTAACGCACGAGCTCGAACGCATACCCGACGAAATCCCCGAAAGCGAGATCAAAAAAAGGACCGACCTCCGGGACGAAATAATATTCACCATCGACAGCGACGACGCAAAGGACTTCGACGACGCGGTCGGCATCACGAAGACCCACTTCGGCTACAGGCTCCTCGTCTCTATAGCCGACGTCTCGTATTACGTCCCGCTCGGCGGCGAAATCGACAACGAAGCCCTTAACCGTGCTACGAGCGTCTACATGCCCGACAGGGTCGTGCCGATGCTCCCCGAAAAGCTCTCGAACGACCTCTGCAGCCTGGTGCCCCATAAAGACAGGCTCACGAAGACCGTCGAGATAGACTTCAACCGCAAGGGCCAGATGATGAGCTCCAAGGTCTACAACAGCGTGATCAAAAGCGCCGCACGCCTCACGTACACCCGCGTCGCCGGCGTCCTCGAAGACGGCGAGGAATCCGCCATGGACAAACACGTCGTCGAAAAGCTCCTCGTCATGCGCGAGCTCTTTCGGCTCATAAGGGCCCGGCGGAGCGAAAAGGGCGAGCTCAACTTCGACTTCCCCGAGCCCAACCTCATACGCGACGAGCTCGGAAGGACGGTAGACGTCGTAAGGACGCAGCGTAACATGGCCCACGTCCTGATAGAGGAATTCATGATAGCGGCCAACACGGCGGTGGCCACGCAAACCTGCCGCCTCCAGATACTGTCCATTTACAGGATCCACGAGCGGCCCGACATCGAATCCCTGATTGAGCTCTCCGAGGGGCTCAAAAAACTCGGCTACACGCTCCCGGCCGACGGCAAGATAACGACGCTCGACCTCCAGCGCGTCATCAACAAGAGCCGCGGCAGGCCCAACGAAATGGCGGTCAACATGCTCATACTCCGCTCGCTCAAGCGCGCTATATACTCGACACAGGAAGAGGGGCACTTCGGGCTCTCGATAAAGCACTACTCTCACTTCACGTCCCCCATACGCCGCTACCCGGACCTCATCGTCCACAGGATTATGAACTCGGTAATGAGAAAGGGCGCGCCGCCCTACGATAAAGAATCGCTCGACTGGATGGCCGAGCACTCGTCGAAGAAAGAACGCTACGCCGACGAAATAGAGCGCGAGGCGATAAACCTCGAAAGGGCCTATCTCATGAAGGCCTACATCGGTAAAGAGTTCGAGGGCGTCGTCCTGAGCGTCCTTCCGTTCGGGATGTTCGTCGAGGTGAAGGGCATTTTCGTCGAGGGGCTCGTCCCGCGCGACAGCGTCCCCAACTGGAGAAAACGCTGGTTCGACATCGGCCAGATCGTCAATGTAAAGGTCACCGAGGCCGACGTCGAGAAGAGAAGAATCACACTCAACCTCGCCTCCTGAGCGGCACGCAGCGCGTGCCGGCAACCGGCATAACATCATCGGTTCCGCATCTACAAACTGCCGCGCGGCAGGTGCTTTGAATCGCCTGTCTCGCTACGTCGGAAAACACACAATGTGTGTCATTTCGAGCGAATGCGAGAACCTTCTAGACATTCATCCAGTACACCTCTTGACAGGGATCAAAGCAAAACGAGGGGTGATTTAGCTTTAAGCTTTTTTGCTGTCATTCTCAACGATTTCGAGCGAGGAATCAGACGTCGTTCCCTTATCTCGCAGACGTTTATCCAGTGCCGCTTGCAACCTACTTTCTTTAGCGATAAGCCTGTACTTGCCGCGGCGCTTGTCGGGGCGTAGCCATGCGAAGCCTGAAAGCCCACGGGCGAAGCCGGGTCGGGAATCCAGTTTTTATAATCTGTCATCCTGAACTTGTTTCAGGATCTCTTTATCAAATCTCCACCCCGAAAAGCCCCTTCAAGGCAAACCCGAAAACGATAGACAGCACGAACACGATAACGAGCCAGTGAACCCTAAACCCGAGCGCGCTCACCTCCGCCCCGGGATACCCGACCGATATTTCCTCGACGAGCGGGTTCCCCGGGATCGGCCGGTTCCCCGGGTTCATCAGTATATTCCACACCCCGCCCGTATAGGCCGCGGGCGAAATCTGGGTTATCCCGCCGTCGCCGACGACAACCTTCCTCGTAAAGCTCTCCCCCTCCGCGTTAAACGTCAGCGTATGCTCGCCCGGCTCCACGGCCCTTATCCTCCAGTCTATCCTCTCCTGCTCCGGCACCCTCAGCGCCGGCGTCTCTATCTCTATACCGGGCTCCGTTTCGAGCGTGACGTCGGACATCACGTCCCCGCCCGGCGCGAGCGTCACCGACACGACGGCCCGCTCCCCGGGCTCAAGAGCCCTGTGCCCGTACCAGCTGTCGAGCTGTACCAGTATCAGCCCGAGCGGTATTATCATGAACAGCATCGGCTTTACGGCGTACTTCATGTACTTCATATTCTCCCGCAGTATGCTCCTCTGCGCGGAGAGCACCATGCCGACCTCGTCCTTGAAAAGGCTGAGCTCGTACACGTACGCCCTTATCTTTCTCTTCGCCTCCGCTATCGCCGGCTGGTTAGACGTGTACCTGAATATGACGAGCATCAGGACCCCTATCAGCAGCGAAAAGAACGCAAGCGACCACAGGGGGTCAATGCCCCTGAACGGATAAACGAGCACACCGAAAAGCCCGCTCAAAGCGGAATTAACGTATTCCATGTATTCCCTGCCGGCGATGCAAGCTTACGCTGCCGCCTACTCGATATAGCCGAGGCCCTTCAGCCTCCTGGCCACCTTCTCCTCGTCCTCGGGGGTAGCGCCCCCTCCCTTTCTCAGCTCCTTTTCGAGCGTGTGGGCGATGAATTCCTCCACCGACGTATAGCCGGTCTCCTCCGCGTATTTCCTGCACCTTTCCAATAAATCCTTATCGAGCTTAACCTTGGGTCCGCCGAACATATAAGGCCCTCCTCCTGGATTCTCTTTTCATTTCCCCGTTCCCACTTCGAATACGCTGTTCCCCGTCATCCCCTCCTGCTTCTCTATCCCGAACTCCCCCAGTATCGTCGGCGCGAGGTCGCGGAGGGTAGGGCGCCCGGCGGCGATCTTCTTGTTCGACAGGAGTATCCCCGGTACGAGGTCCGCCTCTATAAGATGATCGCCGCTCCACTTCTGCTTGTTGTCCCTCAGAATCTCCTTCGGAAAGCTCCCGAGCACGGTCTCCCACGACGCCCTGTACCCGCTGTCATACCCTATCACGAGGTCGGGCGCATCTTTTAAAAACGGGCCGCTGTAAATATCCTCGGCCCTGTATATCTTCGTTATAACCTGCTTTCCGTTCCCGGGGTCCTTTACGGCAAGGAGCTTTTCCGTTATCTCTTCGAGTAGAGCGTCCCTGTCCCCTTCCGCGACGATTCCTCCCCCTTCACGTCCCTTCATGTTCAGGTACAGCCCGTTAAACCCGACGCCGTAGGCGCGCGTTCCCTTCCAGTCGACGTTCTGGAAAAACTCGCTCTCCGTGTCGTCCGTAAGGGTAACGTAGCCCTCCCTCGCCAGCCACGAGTTCAGGTTGAACGCCCTGTAAAAGGGCGCGAATCCGTGGTCCGAAAGAACTATCAGGGTGGTGTTTTCGTCCACCACGCCGAGCACTCGCCCGAGGACGGCGTCCATCTCGACGTAGGCGTTTTCTATGACGGCCCGGAGCTTGCCCGCCGATTCGTACGCCGGGTGCTTCGGGTCCATCGTCCGCCAGAACATGTGCGAGAGCTGATCCACCCTCCCGATATAAAAGAAAAGAAGGCCCGAACGGAATCTCCCGAGCTCTAGCTCCAGCATGTCCGTCTCTTCCCCGAAAACGATATCCGCCTGCTGAAGGAACTCCCCGTCGGCGAGTACGTCCTCCGAAAGGGCCTTCGAATCCTCGGGTATCCCCTGCGTGTAATAAAGCCCGATCTCTTCGGCTATATCTTCCGAATAATCCTCGGGCGAGGATATCGGAAGGGCGGGGGACGACGGGTCTATGTTAACGGGCGTCACGTAGAGCTTAAACCCGGGCCTGATCTCCTTCAGATAAAACCTCACTATCCCGCTCGCGCTCTGTAGGTAAGGCACCATCTCGTAATCGATCTTCACCCAATCGCTCCACTCCCCCTCTTTCATTATTATTTCCTTTCCCTGTATGTCTATTTTCGCCACGGGGTTTTCCGGGTCGATGTAGACGACGAAATCCACCTTGCTCTGAGGCGCATCCTTGAGGAACGTGTTCGGAGGCCCCGGGAGCGATGCGGCCACCCTGTTCGCCCTGACCTTCGCCCTGAACGCCCTGCCGCCGGAGAGCTTCCTGTCCGGGTCTATCTTCTCGTCCGTATAGTACGAATATGTCCCGTACGTCCCCTGCATGTCGGGCGTTCCCATCCCCGAGAGCTGCCTCGCCCCGTCCTTCACGGTCGGGAAATTCGCCGGCACCCTGAACACCGTGGCCTTCACGCCGTTATCCGTAAGGTATTCCCAGAACGCCTTCCCGCGCCTGAGGAGCGACACCTTCCCCGAGGACAGCGGTATAACCCACTTCCCTACGGTGACGGTCTTCTCCGGCGGCTCCGCGCTCGACGTCGAAAGATACGGGAACATCGTGCCCGGCTCCCTGTGTATGAAATCGAATATTCCGTGCCCTCCGGGGTTCATGCCGGTTATAAAATCCGACCACGCGACGGGGCTCTGCGGTGGCATGCTCGTACCGAGCTCCTTGAAATCCCCTTCTTTGGCCAGCTTCTTGAAATTAGGCAGCTTCCCCTCCTGCATGAGCCTCGTCAGGATCTTCGGGTCCATGCCGTCGAAGCCTATCACTATCACCTTCTTCTCCCCGGCCGCGGCTCCGGCTTTCGGGCTCTCCCCGCTCCCGCATCCGAGCGTAGCCGCGAGCATAAGCACCGCCGCCGCGAGAGCAGCCCATGCCGCCTTCCTTCCCCGGTAAGCCTGTCCGATATCGGTGCGCATAATAATTGTCCGCTCCCTACGCCCTCTGCCTCTCCTTCTCCTCTTCCGGCTCCGCGCCGGCATCGCCGAATAACGGGCTTCCCTTCATGTATGCCGGCACGTCCACACCGAACATCGTAAGGACGGTCGGCGCTATGTCGTTTAAATGCGGGTTCTGCTTCGCGATCCTCCGGTTAGAGAATATCACTCCCGGCACTATCTTCGGATCGACGCAGTGGTCCCCGCTCCAGTGCTTCGTATTGTCCTCGAAAACCTCCTCCGTAACCTTCCCCACGGCGCACGTCCACGAGCTCCTGTACCCCGCGTTGTACCCGATCAACAAATCAGGCGCGTCGTGCTTGTACGGGCCGGTCTGCGACCTCTCGGTGTCTATCACTTCCCTTATAGCCACCTCTCCCCCGTCCTTGATACCCGCGAGCTTCCCGATTAGCTCCTCCTTCAACTCTTCGACCTCGCCCCCTTCCTCGACAATGCCCGACGCCTCTCTCCCCTTCCTGTTTATGAATATCCCCGCGAGCCCGAGCGAAAACGCCCGAGTCCTCTCCCAATCGACGCCGTCGAACCAGTCCCCGCTGACGGTCCTCCCGTCCCTGAGCGCTAGATACCCGTTCCTGTAAAGCCAGGTGTTGAGATTCACGCCCCTCCTGAACTGCGTAAACCCGTGGTCGGATATGACCATCAGCGCGGTCTTCTCGTCGGTCCTTTCGAGCGCCTTCCCTATGAGGCCGTCCATCTTCACGTATAGCTCCTCGATGACGTTCCTGTACTTTTCTACCTCCTTCCCCCTGTTTGCCGGGTGGCCCTCGTCGAGACACCTGAAGAACATGTGCTGCACCCTGTCCGTCGTGTCGAAGACGCACGCGCAAACCCCCTTCGGTGTCTTGTCGAGCGCGGTGAAGAACATCTTCTCCCTCTCCTCGTATAGTAAATACGCCTGCTCTAAAAATGCGTCCTCGTCTATGACGCCCTCGTTGAGCGCCCACGTATCCTCCGCGAGCCCCAGGGTGCCGAACGGCCCGTTCAGCTTGGCGAGATATATCGAATATATGAAGGGATGCGAAATCGGCAGCGCGGGCTCCTCCGGGTCTATGTTAATCGGCGTCACGTACATATCGAACTCGGGCGCGAGGCTGTTTATGTAGAACCTGCATATACCCTTCACCTTAATCCCGAGCCCTGCCGGGAACGAAACCCTCACCCACGGCGAATACGCCCTCGGCGCGAGCTCTATCTTCCGCCCGGATACCTCGATCACCGCTTTTCCGGCCGCGGTGTCGATCTTTATCTTCAGCGGAATCCTGATCTCCCCGCCGTCCTTTACGAGCGAGTTCTCGGGCCCGTGAAGGTATGTCTCGACGACGCCGTCCCTGGCCTCGACGCGCCTGCTCACCCCGCCCGTTTCCACTTCGGCTTTATCCGCGTTTTCGGTATAATGCGCGAACATCCCCTGCGATCCCATGAGGTCCGGCACGCACATGCCCGAGAGCATGACGCCGTTAAACTTCTCGGGCGGGAACGTTATCGGCACCCTCAATATCGAGCTGAAGATTCCCTTCTCCCCGAGTATCTTCCAGAAGGGCTTTCCTTTCCGGAGGAGCTTCATCTTCGGCTTTTCGAGAGGAATCATGTACTTCCCGATAGGGAGCACCTTCGACGCCTTTCCTATCTCGGCCGATGTCAGCATCGGCTGATACGTGCACGGGTCCCGCGTTATGAAGTCGAATATGTTGTGGTGCGAAGGATCGACGCCCGTCATGAACGACGACCAGGCCACGGGCGAAATGGAAGGGTACGTAGTCCCGAGCGAAGTGAAAGTCCCCGATTCCGCGAGCTTCGTAAAGTTAGGCAGCTTCCCCTCGGCCATGAACTTCCGGGCGAGTCCCGGGTCCATACCGTCGAGCCCGATTATTATCACCCTCTTCACACTCCCGCCTTTCGGTCCCCCCTTTCTAAGGAGGGCCCTCACGACGTATCTCATCGGCCAGGAGACGAGATAAAAAAGCGCCAGCGCGAAAGTCAGTATCAATACGAGGAACGACGAAAGGAAGGCGAACCCCGCGCCCGGCCCTATATATGCAAAAGCCGGCGATGCCCACGATGAGAGTGCTGCAAATACGACTGCAAAAAGTAAAATGCCGCGCACACGATACCTCGCCCGATTTATTATCCGCAGGATCGAGCCCGCCCCCGCGCCCGGAACGGACGCCCGACGAATCCGCGGCAGACTCACTGCAGGTAATTAAGGGCCTTCAGCTGCTCCTTCTTTTCGTTATCGAGATCCACCTTCTTGGCTTCCGAAACCCCGAGCTCCTTTCCTGCCTTTCCCGCTTTTTCCCTGTCCTCGGATAAAAGCGATCTCCCCTTGCCCGCGAGCCCGCCGTTCTCGGCCAGCGGCAGACGGTTCCGCTCTCCGGGGTCTTTGCTCAGGTCATAGAGCTCCTCTTGCCCCGTAACGATGCTGCGTATGAACTTGCTGCTCCCGAATACGACGCTCTCCTTGTCCTCGTAATATAAAACCCCGGTGCTTGTAATCGGGGGCTTCGAGTACGCGGCCGGGCTCTCGTCCAGGAGCGGCGTCAGCGATTCCGCCATCATAGAATCGCTTCCGTACTCTACGCCCACGACGTCCAGCACGGTCGCCGGAATGCTCCTCGTACTGACCTCCTCCGCCCGCCTTTCGCCCGACTTCATGCCGGGGAGCTTTATTATGAGCGGCACCCCTATAACCTCGTTATAGAGCGTGTGCCCGTGCTCGTACCCGCCGTGGTCCCAGAACTCTTCCCCATGGTCGCTCGTGACTATGATCAGCGCGTCGTCGTAAATCCCGTACTGCCTGAGCGCCGCGATGAAACGCCCGAGCTCGTGGTCCACGTATCTCACCTCGGCGTCGTAGAGCTCCCTGATCCATTTCCTCTTCGCCTCGTTCGGAGAAAAATGCCCCGACCTTATATTCCTCGCGCTCTCGAATACGTACCCTATGCCGTCGTCCTTTACGGCGTCCTTCGATATGTATTCCCGGGGCGGCGCGTAAGGTATGTGCGGGTCGTAGTAATGGAGCCAGAGGAAAAAGTCCCTGTCCCTGTTTTCCCCGAGCCATTTCAGCGAAACGTCGGTAAGGTCCTTCGTCGACGTGTAATGCTTGAGGAGCTCGGGAAACACCTGATTTACGACAGTCACCCCGAAGGAATTTATGGCCTTCTGCCGCTTCGGATAATAGTTGTATTCCAGGAAACCCTGGTTCATGTTGAATTCCGGGTGAAGGAAAAAGTTGTCCACTATCGCAGCCGTGTAGTATCCCGAGTCCCTCAGGCGCTCGGCGATCGTCATAAACTCGTCCGGCAGCATGGAATCCGCCCTGGCCGTCTTGTGCACGGTCACCGGGAGACCCGTCATCATCGACGCGAACGACGGCAGCGTCCACGACGACGAAGAGTACGCGTTCTCGAAGAGCTCCCCGTCCGAGGCGAAGCCGTCTATCGTCGGCGTCTCGACCCTCTCACTGCCGTAAGCCGAAAGCGAGTCCTTCCTCAAAGTGTCTATAGTTATCAGTATCACGTGGCTGACGTCGTGGTCCGTCGTCTCTTCCACGCGCGATGCCTCGGCCTCGTATGATTCCCGTGTCAGGAGAAAGGCCGCCGGCGAAACGAGCAGCGCACAAACGGCGAGCATGACGAGCGGGAACGCCGGGTCCATCTTGGTTCTTACGAGCTTCATGGACACGGCCAGCGTCAGGAAGAGCGCGATAAAAAACCCGAGCGAAAGCTCGTAGCCCGTGTATCTCCCGAACCTCGCCAGCCATACCGCCAGCATTATCTCTATAGAAAGGACGGGGAGGAAAAGCGCAAGGAAATTCCCGATGGCGGCCCCCTGAGCGAGCCGCGCTATCCCGGCTGCGGCGAAGTAAACGAGCGCCCCGATTGCCGCCGACACGGCGAGAAACGCGGCGAGCTCCCACGCATAGCTCCTTCCCCACGTGTTGAAAAGGTCGTAGTTAAGGGATACGAGGAGCATCGTAACCCCGATGAACACACCGATGGATATCGCTGCCGGCGCGCTCCCGGGGTTAAACCGCCTCGAAACCGGTCTCCCCACGGCCGGCCACAGGACGGCGAAGACCGCGAGGAAAACCCCGGCGCTCACGGCTATCGTAAGAAGCGCCGATCTGAACAGCGGAAACTGGAGGTATGTTTTTACGATTCCGATGGATACGTCGAGGATCGAAAATACTATGGCGAGCGAAAGCGCGGCTAAGAGCACCTTTTTATCTGAACGAACGGCTTGTTCCATACATTCCCGAGATAAAGCCTCGTTGAAATAAAGCTTCCCGTGCGGCCGGAACCGTTTTCATAGATTCTGAACCTGTCCGGAAAGCCCACGCTGGATAACTCAACTATTATAACCAATTCCCTATCTTCTTTAACAGGTTTTTTATGCCGCCCCCAGGCGCCGCCGTAAGGCTCTTTCCGGCGATATTCTCCGGCGGATCCATTCCGAACAGGTTCAGCACTGTCGGCGCCACGTCGTATATGCTCATGCCTTCCCTCGGGCCGGGCCCTATCCGCCCCTCCCTGCATCCCGCGTCGTTCAGCACGAACACCCCGCGCCAGTCGTGGTTCGCATCGTCAGACCCGGTATCGTTCTCGAACGTGTGAATGTTCCCCGTCCCGACGCTCCCGGCCGACCGCCAGGCGAGGTCCCCGAAATACACGATGAGGTCCGGCGGGATCCCGTTCGTTTCCATGTACACGTCCCCGGGCTTTATCGCCTTCGAGCCGAGGTTCTTCCCGTCCGGGTCCGTTATCGCCTCTATCTTCGATATTATCTCGTCCCTCAAACCCTCGTATTCCTCCGGGGCCACGATCCCCCGGGGCTCCCTTCCGCGGACGTTGATAAAAAGCCGCCCGTAATATCCGCCGTCCCCCCACGCCTTCGTCCGGTCCCAGTCTATCTCCACGTCGGCTATCTTCGTCTGGGCCTTCGGATATTCCTTGAGGACGAGATATCCCTCCTTTATGAGCCATTCGTTAAAACACACCGCGCCGTCCATCTTGCATGCGCCGTGGTCCGACACCAGTATCACGGCCGTCCCTTCAGGGACGAGCGACAGCATCTCGCCTATCTCCCTGTCGCAGTACTTGTAATATTCCTTTATCGAATTCTCGAACGGATTTCCGGGTGCGTACCTCCTGTGCGCCGGGTCGATGAAGCTCCAGAAGCCGTGATGTATCCTGTCCGTCCCCATCTCGACCATCATGAAGAAGTCCCACGGCTTCGTCTTCATGAGATGCTTCGCCACCTTGAAATGCTTTTCGGTCTTCTCGTATATACGCCCGAGCAGGGCCTCCTTGTCGTCGGTCCTGAAGTCCTCGACGTCGAGCACGTACCCGCCCGACACCTCCTCCACCTCGTCCTTGAGCGGCGCCGGATACGTGTAATTGCTTTCGGTGGACGGGGCGAGGAATCCGCTGACGACGCACCCGTTTACGGGCCTGGGCGGATAGGTCTGCGGCACGCCGAGCAGGATCACCTTCTTCCCCGCGCGGGACAGGATATCCCACACACGGTCGCACTTCACCGAATTCGCGTTCGCTATGCCATATGCGCCGTACGAATAATCCGTCCTGTTCCGAAAGCCGTAATACCCGAGCTGTCCCGGGTCCTTCCCGCTCATCATGACGGCCCACGCCGGGACGGTTATCGGCGGATGACATGAAAGAAGGGGCCCGTAGGCCCCCCCTTCTATGAGTCTTTTTATGTTGGGAAGCTCGTCCTTCCATCCGAATATGAATTTCGGATCGGCGCAGTCGAGCCCTATGACGAGAAGCTTCATCTGCCCCTTCTCCTCCCGAGCGCGCCGAGCCCGAAGAGCGCCGCCGGGGCGAACATTATAAGCATGTTCACGGCGTTCCCGGCGAGGTTTGCCGCCGCCGCGCCCGGTATCGAGCATCCGCCGCCCCCGCCCCCGCCGTTACTCGGTGGATTCGTGGGCTCGGGAGTAGACGTCGGGACAGGCGTAGGAGACGGCGTCGGCAATTCGCCCACGGCCTCTTCAACGGCCGTAAACGCATTAATGGCTCCGTATCCCGTCTCGTAATTAAATCCGGTCCCGTCGGTGGTGGTTATAAGGATTTCCCTCACCTGCTCCGGCGGCGCGCCGGGTCCCCCGAGCGCTTCCAGCACCAGCGCGGCCACGCCCGCGGCATGCGGGGCGGCTGCCGAGGTCCCGGCGAACGGGCTGAACCCGGGCACGGTGGTCGAAACCCTGTTGGGCGCCGTCAGCGTAGGCGTATCCCTTTCTTCCAGGACGGGCGCGAGCCTTTCCGAGCCGAGGCTGCTGAACGCCGTCGTATTTACAGGCCCGAAGTATATGGTCGACGGGCCGCGCGAGCTGAAGAAATCGAGCTCGCCCTCCAGGTCCGTAGCCCCGACCGCTATGACCAGCGGCTGCGCCGCGTGCCCGTAGACGCTGTCCGCCGGCACATTATATTCCGTCGGCGTCCCGCTGCGATTAACGAGTATTTCGAGGTCCTGCGCCTCTCCGCTCACCTTATCTATCACAACTTCGAAAAACCCGGCGCTGGAGCCTATGTTCTCGACCTGCGCCACCTCGACCGGTATACCCGCTCCGACGCTGACCCCTGTGTCTATTATGTCGAGGGTTTCCGAATCGAGCAGGTAAAGGTCGTAGTCGTCGGTACCGGATCCGTAGGGGTTACTCCAGTGGAGTATTATGACCGACCTCTGTCCGGCCCCGAGCTGAAACGTCATGCCGCCGTCGCTCTCCTCGCCGGCCCTCGCGCCGAAGTCGTGAAGGTTGTTCCCCGGGTCCCCGGGGTCTATGTCGAGATACACCGCCTGGTAGTGCCTGTGGGCGTCGTTCCCCGCCGCCGAAATGAACACTATGCCGTCCTCCACGGCCTCCCCGGCCCTCGTGGCCACCGAGCCGTCCTGGAACGTGGGCTCCGTCAGGAACCCTATGTCGTCTATTATCACGTCTACGCCGTTCGCGGTGAAGTAATCTATGGCCGGTATGAATTGAAGAGAGCTGAGCCCCGAATAAAATGCAAGGCCCGCCCCCGGCGCAACGTCGTGAACGATTTCCAGTATGGCCGTTCCCTCGTCGCCTTCTCCGGGGTTGCCGACGAGTACGGTGTCCGGCAGGTCTCCCGTAGACTGCGATACGGCGAGTCTGTCCACGCCGTCCGATATTACTCCGACGATGACGCCCGAGCCGTCCACCCCGAATACCTCCCGCGCCTCGTCCGCGTGCATGAGCGCATCCCCTTCGCTCGTGACCGAGCCCGCCCTCGTGTGGCCGTAAACCGGCTCCGTTATCTTGTCCACGAAGCCGAGCGCCGCCGCCCTTTCGAGATTCCCCGGCGGGAGCCACCCCTGGGCTATCCCGAGCTTTTCGTTCACTATCTCCGTGTCGAACCCGAGTCCGTAGAGGTCCTCGAGACCGGACTCGCCGATCTTGCTGAAATACACGTATACCTCCACCTTCCCCTCGCCGTTGACCTTGACGAGGCTCGAAAGCAGGTCCTCTCCCGCGCCGAGCTGCCTTGCCGAAACCGTCCCGTCTCCGAGCCTCTCGGCCGCCGCCCTCAGGAGGGGGCTTACGCTGGAATCCTTCCCGTCCATTTCCTTCCCTATGCCGGTGCCCCTGAGCGTCTGCTCCGCCCACGATTCAAAGGTAGCCGCCGGAAGGGCGGCCGAAATTATTGCGAAAGCGAATACGAATACTGCTTTCCTCATCATTTCACCTCTCAATTATTATTTTCTATAAAGACTACGTCAGATAGGAATCCGTCTCTACTGATTTTTGCCATTCGTAATTTCTGCCGTCCCGGGCCCGGGCGGATTATACGAATATTCTACCCCCGTTTTTTACTATCCATACGGAATACCTGTGGAGTCCCCGTCATCTCACCCTCCTGAACAGCCCCGGATACGATACCACTAGGCCGTCCCCGTCTACCTCTACGTCACGCGCGAAATCGGAGCCCGGCGACTCGAAACGGTAAAATCTAAGCGGCTCGATGCAGGTGTAACGCTGGGGGTCCGAAGTGACGGACATCTCGGGAAGGGTTATGTATGCGGCGGTTATGTCGGCCGATTGACCCGCGCCGAGGCCGAGCCGCCTTATAGGAATCGTATTCGTAAATGGTGTGGGGAAAATATCGACGTCTATAGCGCCTTTTAAACCGGGGAGCTCTACGGAGCCGCCGTGCCACGTGCCGTCGCCGTCTCTCCTGAGATGTATGCCCCGCCCCTCCCCGACAAGGTCAACGCTCACACTCCTCACACGCCAGCCCGCGTCGCATTCGATCGCGTACCGTGCGGCGAACGGGCGTCCCCCGCCGTCCGAAATAATAAGCGACTCCGCGGTTATGTTCTCGACGCTCTCCCTGAGCGTCAGGTACTCCCTGCTCTCCCCGTTCCAGCCCTTCCAGATTGCCGTGATATCCTTTCCCACCCGGTCCCCTCAGCCGTGAAGCTTCTCTCCCCTCTTCATCATCCCCAGGATCGCCTTCATCCGCCTCTCCCGCGTCTCCGGCTTTTTCGCGGTCCGAAGCCGCCACGCTATGGCGTACCTGTTCGCCTTGTTCAGCGTCCTGAAAAACGCCTCGGCCTTAGCGTCCCTCGACAGCTCCTTCAGAAAATCCTCCGGCATCGTCATATTGGCGGGCGAATCGTAGGCCCCGTCCCACCTGCCGTCACTCTTCGCCTCCTCCACCCTGCGAAGCCCCGGGGGCCGCATCCTTCTCTCCCGTGTAAGCCTCTCGACGATTCCCCTGTTCCTCTTCGACCAGGTGCTCCTCTTCCCGCGGGGCGTGTGCTTTACGATCCAGTATCTCTCGTCGAGCTTGTCCGCCTGCCCGTCTATCCACCCGTACGAAAGCGCGGCTTCGAGCGCCTCACCCCTGCTCACGGACGACGCGCCGCTTCCTTTCTTGGCGAATTTAATCCATATCCCGGGCGAGCTTTCGTGTTTCTCCGCGAGCCATCCCTCCCATTCTTCGAGGGATTCGAAAAGCAGTATTTCTCTTTCCCTGACGGCGGCGCGCGCGGACCTCGATACCGCCGCCTTTTCCTCCTTCTTCCTCCTCCCCGGTTTCCACGCCATGTTCATGTAGACGTCCCCGCGCCCTAGCTCGTCCAGCATTTGCGTAAGCCTCTTCCGCCGGGTCTCCTCGCGCTTCGCGGACTCTATCCACCTTATATAATCGTTTCTCTGGTATGGAGGACGGCTGTCGTAGGCGTCCTCGAGCCCGCCCCCGGAAAGGGCTTCCCTTACGTATGCCGGCGCCGGATGTTTCGGCCTTTTAAGCATCCCTTAATTATGCGTCGTTATATTTCATTCGGGGCCTTTCATCCGGCGACAAGCGCCGCAATGCCGGGAGACGGTACTAACCCTTCTTCATATTTTCCCAGAGGCCCATGACGTTCCCCTCGGAATCCTTGAAATAAGCGTAGTATCCCATGTCGGGCACCTCGCCCTTTTCTCCGAGCGATTTCCCGCCCCCGGCCTCTATCTTCTTTACGGCCTCGTCGATGGAATCGACGTTGATTGTGATAACGGGCGAGGGCGTCTCCGCGCTCCTCTTCGCGAACCCGCCGTTTATGGCGCCGGGCTCCCTGGGCATGTACGTTTCCTCGTCCACGTCCACGGTCCTTATGCCCGTGTACACAATGCCGCCCGGCATCTCCCAATCCATTATGGACCATCCGAATACGGAGCTGTAAAAGTCCTTGGCCCTCTCAAGGTCGTCGAAAGAAATCTCGAAATGAACTACTTTATCCATTATGATTCACCCCGCTATGCGTAGATTTTTCTATTTATTACACGCAGTCACGACTCGGAAATTCTATAAGCTGGATAAAGAGACAACTTTCATGATTACGAGTATATCACGTATGATGCGGGGCTATGGTTAAAGTTTCGTAAAGGCGGATTTGCGAATCCGGGATCGAGTCCGGTACTGCTGAACGGCAAGTGGAATGGGGGCAGGGGGTCTTTTCAGAACGATCCCGTCTCGACCTCACCCGCGCGCTCACAATTGGCAATAATGACTCCTTTCGGCGAAACCCCGCTATCGGTGAGCTTAAAGGCCGCCGGAATCGCGCCTTCGGTGAACAGGCGCTTTCCCGTGCCGAGCGTTATGGGGAAGATTTTGAGCCGGAGCTCGTCTACCAGGTCGTTTTTCAATAACGTCTGTACGAGGTTCCCGCTGCCGTACACCTGCAATTCGGGGCCGTCTTCCGCTTTGAGCTTTTTAATTTCCTCTGCTATATCTCCTTGAAGAAGTACGGAGTTATTCCAATCGAGCTTAATCGGCGAACGCGACGCTACATATTTTCTCGCCTTGTTGAACTCACGGGCAAACGGACTCGCGCTCTCATCCTGGTGCGGCCAGTAAGCGGCAAATATGTCGTAGGTTTTCCTGCCGAGAAGGAGGTCAAAGGGATGCCCGATTTGCTCGACCACGACCTTGCCCAGGAATTCATCGGAATATGGAACAGTCCAGCCGCCGTATTTAAAACCTCCGGAGGTATCTTCTTCGGGGCCGCCGGGCGCCTGCATGACGCCGTCGAGTGTTATGAACGATAAAACTATAATTTTTCTCATAGCCATAGCTTAGCAAGCGCCGCCGCAGAGTAATTTTTCCACTAATCTTTCGCCTGCGTTGGCAGCCATTCCCGCCCAGATAATGAGAAGCAGCACCACGATGGCGGCGATAGCAAAAACTCGATGTGCCGGGCTGGCAAGCTTTCTCGCTGTGAAATCGATGGCGAGACCAGCACCAAACAGGAGAGCTCCCATGACAATGAAGTCGTCCGGTTTCCAATACCAGCCCTCTCCTTCAACACCCCCGTTAAGTATATTCAGTAGCGTCAACACTAAGGGCACGAACAGTATAAGTCCTACCACTACTGCTATGCGTATAATTCTCTTTCGCATAATGTCGCTATATGAATTCTTCCAGTGACAACTTTCGTGATTACGAGTATATCACGTATGATGCAGGGCTATGGTTAAAGTTTCGTAATACGGATCTGCGATCAGGAACGCGCCGCCCGGGCGGGATCGGCGGCAAAACGGAGTTCGTGGCCGGGCTGTTCCGGGGGTCCCCGGCTCAGCTATCGACCTTCCCGGCAAGCCCGGTGACGCTCGTTTTTCTTTCCGCCAGCATGACGTCGATGTTAATGATGATTGCCATGTTGATTTGGTTATACCGTTAAGTCGTTCCCGGATTTTATATCAACGGCACTTTGTAAGGTCTTTTCAAATACGGCCGCGGCGGTGGCGACTACGATAGAAATAAAGGTAGCCACAATGGACACGGCGATAAAACCCGCCGGATCGTCGTCTTGCGCACCTTCCGCATGTAAAGCAAAAGATATTCTTATGTATATTGCTGCTATCACAATTAAGACACTCAGTACGATTGCGCAATATTTTATATTCCTTAAAGCCTTCACAGAGTTAAATAAGAATGCTTTATCCTGTCCGATATATCCGAGCAATTTGAACGCCTGGTACAGGGCGACAAAAAATGCAATAGATGCTAGATATCCATAGATTATGAACGGGTCAGCGTAAATACTAAACAGGTCCAGGTTTGCAGCTCTCCCTTCAGTCAAAGGAAACCGGATCATGATGGCCAGCGCCACTATGCCGACGAGTACAACGACGACCTGAAGAAATATTGTTGAGATTTTTTTCATAGGTTATTTTTGGTTAGTAATAAATATAGCTTAATCTGGTACTTATCGTTTGCCAATATGTTTTTGTCGTTTTCAGCTGCCATACTTTCAGTATCATACCGGCAAAAATTATGATTTCTTTCAATTCAGAATGAGGAACCCAATTTTGGTTTTACCTGAATTCAAAATAGTTTGATTGGTTATTGGGCCAAACGATTGGGAAGCTGTTTCCAGACTGGCGGAGGGGGTGGGATTTGAACCCACGAGAGCCTTACGACTCTACTGGTTTTCGAGACCAGCGCCTTCGTCCACTCGGCCACCCCTCCGTGGTGCGGAACAGATAAACTACCAAAATTGATAAGGTTACGCAATAAGCCCCTCTTCCGCACCCTTCTGTCAAAGCCCCGCGAATGATGTAGACTTTTCCCCGTGCCGCGCGAGCTAATTTCCGAAAACGCCAGAAACGCCATAAAATCGGGCATAGAAGAGGCCTCGGGGAACGAGGTCTTTTTCGTCGGCCGTATAGAAAACGGCGGCTCGGTCGGGTGCGTCGAAATCATAGCGCGAGGGAACGAATACTCCGTCCCCGCCGTTCTCGATTCCGCCGGACCGGGCGACGTCGTCATACACAACCACCCCTCCGGCAACCTCACCCCCTCCGACCAGGACGTAAAGCTCGCCTCCGTCTTCGGCAACGACGGCGTCGGGTTCTACATCGTCAACAACGCCGCGACCCACATCTACGTCGTCGTCGAGCCGTACTTCGAAAAGGAGATAGAGCCCCTCGACATAGAGGACGTAACGGGCTCCCTCCTTCCGGGCGGGAGCGTCGCCGAGGTCATGGGCGACAGGTACGAGCTCCGTGACGAGCAGCTCCGCATGGTCGAGTCCGTCGCCCGCGCGTTTAACGACGACGCGCTATCCCTCATAGAAGCCGGAACGGGCACGGGGAAAACACTTTCCTACCTCATCCCGTCGGCCGTGTGGGCCATGCGTAACGGCGAAAGGGTGGTCATATCCACGAACACGATAAACCTCCAGGAGCAGCTCATAGACAAGGACATCCCGCTCGTCCACAAGGCCTTCGGCGAGGCGTTTAACTACTCCCTCGTAAAGGGCATGGGGAACTACCTCTGCCTCCTCCGCGCCGAAACCGTCCAGGAGGGCCTCTTCGAGATGGCCGACGAGGACGAGGCTGGCGCCCTCACGAGCATACTCGAATGGGCCCGCGTCACGGACGACGGCTCCCTTTCCGACCTCAGCTTCACGCCCCCCGACGAGGTCTGGGACAAGGTCTCCGCCGAGAGCGACAGCTGCCTCAGGGTAAGGTGCCCGTACTATTCCCGCTGCTTCTTCTACAAGTCCCGCCGCGAAATCGCCGCCTCTCAGCTCCTCGTCGTCAACCACCACCTCCTCTTCTCCGACCTCGCCATAAAGAGCGCCTCCGAAAAGAGCGACGCCGGAATACTCCCTCCCTATAAACGCGTCATATTCGACGAGGGGCACCACATAGCCGACGCCGCCACGTCCCACTTCGGCATGCGGGCGACCAAGTTCGGGATCATAAGGGTCCTAAGGCGTCTCAGGAGAAAAACGAAATCGGGCGAATCGAAGGGGCTCATATCCTACGCCGCAGTCCTCGCCTCGCAGCTCACCGAGAACATCCGGAAAGGCTCGATAGGCGACGCGCTCAAGAGGGTCGAAAAGAACCTCTCCCCGCGCGTAGACGACGCCGAGGAGAACGTCCGCGACTCCTTCGACGCACTCTTTTACTTCACGCTTTCGCTCACGAAAGAACGCGACCCGGCAGCCGAGGAAGTCAGCCTGCGCATAACCGGGGATACCTTTTCACGCGAGGGATGGAAGGAGATAGACAGCAGGTTCTCCATGCTCAGGATAAGGCTGAAAGAGCTCGCCGACGAGATAAAATATTTCACGGACTTTCTCCTCGATTACGAGTCCGACGGCGACGTCGCAAAGCTCCTTGTCGAGTTCCGGGGCGTCGGGAACAAGCTCGACTACTACGCCGACGTCGTCGAAACCTTCCTCTCACAGGAAGACGACGGCAACGTGAGATGGGCCGAAGGAAGGGAGGGCAGGGGGGCTATAATCTCGGGTCTCGGCCTCTCCCCGCTCGACATCTCACAGCCGCTTAAAGAACGGCTCTACACCAAGTGCGGCACGGTCGTAATGACGTCCGCAACCATGGCCGTGAAAAAGAGCTTTCATTTCATAAAATCCGGCCTCGGCCTCGAGGACGACGACAGGGTGTCCGAAAGAATCCTCTACTCGCCGTTTAACTACCGCGAGCAGCTCCTCCTCGCCGTCCCCCACGACCTTCCCGAGCCCGGAACCAGGGAATACCCCGAGGCCATATGTCCGGTGATACTCGGGGCGGTAAAGGCGGCCGGCGGGAACGCGCTCATACTCTTCACGTCCTACAGCCTCCTCGACAGCGTTTACAGGAAGATCTCGGGCGAGCTCGAGCTCTCCGGCATCCCCGCCCTGAAGCAGGGCGCGCTCCCGCGGGGACGTCTCCTCGAAAGGTTCAGGCGCGAGGCGCGCTCCGTCCTCTTTGCGACCGACAGCTTCTGGGAGGGCGTTGACATCCCCGGCGAAGCGCTCAGCCTCGTTATCATATCGAGGCTCCCGTTCAGGGTGCCGACCGAGCCGATAGTCGAGGCCCGGGTCGAGCACATGGAGCAGCAGGGCATAAACTCGTTCATGGAGTACAGCGTTCCGGTAGCGGTCCTGAAGTTCAAGCAGGGGTTCGGAAGGCTCATTAGAACGAAAACGGACAGGGGGGCCGTCCTCGTCCTCGACAGGAGGATTATAAGTAAATTCTACGGCAGGTATTTCCTTGATTCCCTTCCCCCGAGCGGGCGCATAACCGCGGGGTCGAAGGACATAATCTCCAGGCTGAAGGAGTTTTTCTCGGAACCCTGCTGAGCGCGCCAGTTCCGCGCGCAAACGCCTCTCCATGCGAGGCGCTTGCTATATTCAGATTAAGTCAAGCGACGAAGAATTGTTCTCGGGCACGTCGACGGAGCCCGAGCAGTGCATGACGCCGGGCGTGATCAGCACGACCGCCAGGCTTAAAAAAATCGCCGTCACTTTGAGCTTCCTGGATACTCTCTTGAGCAGTTCCATTTTCCTATCCTCCTTTTCTGACTTTCCTGGTTTCCTTTATTTTCCGGGTGCTACTACTATGGTGTCGCCGGGACGGGCGTCTTTGGCGGACGTCCCTATGCCCCCCTCGCACTGGCAGCCGTAAAGAAAGCCGAGCGCCACGATACACAGCGCCGGAAAAAGAGCGTTCTTATTCTTCAAGAGTGACCTGAGGACTCTCATGTTCACACCCCCGCATTATTATTTATAGCCTAACCGACACTAATAATTATAAAATCTAATAATATCACAGTAATATTGCGGCGGCAACAACTTTTCATCCGGCCCCTCGCCCCCTCACGACTGCAGCGATTTAACTATCTTCCTCACTAAAAACCTCGGCGTGAATCTAAGGAGCACCGGAATCAGCTTCTGCTTTATCCCGGGGAGGACGATGACCTTCCCCCGCCTGAACCCTTCGTACCCCTCCCTGACGACAGGCCCCACGTCCATGAGGCTCATCTTGAAAAGGAGCGAATCGTCGAGCTCCGACTTCTCCCCGAACTCCGTCCTCACGGGCCCCGGCGCGAGGCACGAGATCTTTATGCCGGGGTTCTTCACCTCCTCGGAAAGCGCTTCCGTGAACGACAGGACGTACGCCTTCGTCGCGTAATACACGGCCAGGTTCGGCCCCGGCTGGAACCCGGCGAGCGAGCCCACGTTCAGGATACCGCCGCGCCCCCTCTCTATGATCCCCGGGAGGAAGAGCCTCGTCAGGTGCGTAAGCGCTGCGACGTTCACCTGCACCATGTCCACCTGCATGTCCGGGTCGAGGTTCGCGAAGGGCCCCCTCGCTCCGAACCCGGCGTTGTTCACGACGACGTCCACGTCTATACCTTCTCTTTTCAGGTGCTCGTATATTTCTTTAGGAGCCGCGGGGTCCGACAGGTCCTTCGGGAGCACGAAAACGTCCACACCGAACTCGTCCTTGAGCTCGCCTGCGAGGGCTCTCAGCCTCTCCTCTCTTCTTGCCACAAGAACCAGGTCGGAGCCGTCCGCTGCGAAGAGCTTCGCCAGCTCCCATCCTATCCCCGACGACGCCCCCGTTACGAGTGCCCTTTCGGCTGCCATATCCTTGTATCCTCCTCTGTTCAGGCTGTTTCTAATGTTTACACCGCCGGGCTCTCGTGTCAACGAAAAATCCGTCCGCATTCCGCTCACTCGAGCTTCTTAAGATACGCCGTCCCCCCGAGGTTACCCATCTGCCCCATTATCCACGCCTGCCGCTCCCTGACGTACCCGGACGGCCTCCCCGGCGACATCCTCTCCGGGTTCGGCAGAACGGCCGCAATGAGCGCCGCCTCCTCCGCCGTAAGGCTCTTGGCCGGCTTTCCGAAGTACACCTCCGCCGCGCTCGAAGCCCCGTATATCCCGGGCCCCGCCTCCATCACGTTCAAATAAACCTCCAGTATCCTCTTCTTTCCCCATAGCGTCTCGATCAAAAACGTAAAGTACGTCTCCGCCCCCTTCCTCGTCCACGTCCGCGACGGCCACAGGAACACGTTCTTCGCCGTCTGCTGGCTTATCGTGCTCGCTCCCCTGAGCCTCTTCCCCCTCTGCTTGTCCTCGATGGCGTCTATTATCGAATCGACATCGAACCCGTTATGGATGGGATACGTCTGGTCCTCGGCCGCGATAACGGCGAGCTTCATGTTCCCCGAAATCTCTCCGTAATCCTTCCACTCCTTCTTTATCGGTTTCCCCTCCCCGAAGTACTTCATAACCATGAGCGGCGTCACGGGCGGGTTCACGAACCTGTAGAGGAAAACCCACCCCACCGTGACCAAAAGCACGAACAGGACGGCCTTAAAGACGAATTCAGCGGCTCTCCACGCAAATCTTTTCATCGCTCTCCCTAACTATACTATCCATTAATCAGAATAAGTTATACCCGTATCCGCACATTCTCCGCCCCCCTCGCCCCCTCGTGAGGACCTTCGTAAATTGACTCTTGCCCCTCCCTCATATAACCTTATTAGCCAATATTTATAGATATTTAGGAGGCTTTAAGCTAAATGACGACGCCGTCACAGATTCTCCCCGTCAACATCGAAGACGAGATGAAGGAGTCTTACCTCAGCTACTCGATGAGCGTAATCATCGGGCGCGCCCTGCCCGACGTGAGAGACGGGCTCAAGCCTGTCCACAGACGGATCCTCTTCGGCATGGAAGAGGTCGGCAACCAGTGGAACAGGCCCTATAAAAAATCGGCGAGAATCGTCGGAGACGTGATGGGTAAATACCACCCCCACGGCGACGCCGCGCTCTACGACGCCCTCGTCAGGATGGCCCAGGATTTCTCCATGCGCTACACCCTCGTCGACGGCCAGGGCAACTTCGGCTCCATCGACGGCGACCCGCCGGCCGCAATGAGGTACACCGAGGTCAGGCTCGACAGGATAGCGAGCGAAATGCTGGAGGACCTCGACAAGGAAACCGTCGACTTCGTCCCCAACTACGACGGCGGCGAGCACGAGCCGCTCGTCCTTCCGGCGAAGATACCGAACCTCCTTCTTAACGGCTCTTCCGGAATCGCGGTCGGCATGTCTACAAACATCCCGCCACATAACCTTAACGAGCTCACGTCCGCCGTAATCGCGCAGATTAAAAACCCCGACATCACCCTCGACGAGCTCATGACGCACATCCCCGGCCCCGACTTCCCGACGGGCGGGTTCATCACCGGCAAGCGCCCTATACGCGAGGCGTACGAGACGGGCAGGGGCATAATCAGGATACGAGCCAAGGCCCGCATCGAGCGCCAGAAGAAGGGCGACCGCGAGGTCATCATAGTCACCGAAATCCCCTACCAGGTTAACAAAACGCGCCTCATCGAGCGCATGGCCGACCTCGTCAAGGAAGAGAAGATAAAAGGCATCTCCGACATCAGGGACGAGTCCGACAGGGACGGCATAAGGGTCGTAATCGAGGTAAAGAGGGGCGACTACGCCGACGTCGTCTTAAACCAGCTCTACAAGCATACGCCGATGGACACCTCCTTCGGCATCATACTTCTCGCCCTCGTACGGAACCAGCCGCGCGTCCTCTCGCTCAAGGAGGCTATAAGCCACTTCATCGAGCACCGCAAGGAAGTCGTCACCCGGCGCACACAGTTCGAGCTCGCCAAGGCCGAGGCCAGGCTCCACATACTAGAGGGCCTCAAGATAGCCCTCGACCACCTCGACGAGGTAATAGCCCTCATACGCTCCTCCGACAGCCCGCAGACGGCCAGGGACGGACTCATACAGAAGCTCGGCCTCTCCGACATTCAGGCCCAGGCCATACTCGACATGAGGCTCCAGAGGCTGACGGCCCTCGAAAGGGACAAGATATTAGAAGAGCGCAGGGAGCTCATCGCCACCGTCGCCGGGCTCAAGGAAAT
>JADLGH010000033.1 GCA_020849425.1 Candidatus Dadabacteria bacterium | reverse complement strand
TAACGCGAATTTTGACGGCCCGGAAGGGGTATTGCTTCGCTGCTTTCGCAGCTCGCAATATTATGTTTTACATAGCAGCCAGTCAGGCAGGATGACCGACAATTCGTATGCTCCCTCGGACGAACTCCCGCCTGACATTACGGCACCCCTCCGCCGGTTGCCACGGCACTCAATAATAGGATAATCTAATAGAGCAAATGCGACCTACCTGGGCTGAGATAAACCTCGATTCCCTTATCCATAATTTCAACGTAGTAAAGGCTCTGCTCGAACCCGGCGTCGCCGTGCTTTCCGTAGTAAAGGCAGACGCTTACGGGCACGGCGCGGTCGAGGTCGCGGGGGCGCTTGCCGAGGCCGGAACGGACATGTTCGGCGTCGCCACGGTCGAGGAGGCCACCGAGCTCAGGGACTACGGCGTCGATCTCCCTATACTCCTCCTCGGCGGGATGAGGCCCGAGGAGGCGTGGGTCACGGTCGAGCACGAGCTCACGCCCACGATATACTCGCTCGAAACCGCCAAGGCCCTCGACTACGAATCCGCACGCGCCGGGAAACGGACGCCCTATCACCTTAAAATCGACACGGGAATGGCGCGGCTCGGGGTCGATCCACACGACGCGGGCGAATTCGCCGCCGCGCTCGCCGGGCTCACCAACATCTACATGGAAGGCGTATTTACGCACCTCGCCTCGGCCTTCCTCGAAACGCCGGAAACGACGGACGGGCAGCTCGCGCTCTTCGCCGGGGCGGTCGCCGCCGTCAGGGAAAATGGGTTCGCCCCCCGCTACGTTCACTCGGCCAACAGCGTTGCGACGGTACGCTTCCCGGCCTCGCACATGGACCTTGTCCGGCCCGGCATCATCCTCTACGGAGCGGGCGTCGAAGGGGTGCCCGGCCTTAAGCCCGTCATGAAGCTCAAGACGAGGATAATCCAGACGAAGAAAGTCCCGAAAGGGGCGAGGGTCAGCTACGGCGGCACGTACGTGACCGAAAGGCCGTCCGTCATCGCGACGCTCCCCATAGGCTACGCCGACGGCTATGCGCGGAGCCTGTCGAACAGGGCGAAGGTCTCGATAAAGGGGCGGCTGGCCCCCGTCGCCGGGACTATATGCATGGACCTGACGATGATAGACGTCACGGACATACCGGGCGCGTCCGTCGGGGACGAGGTGGTCCTCTTCGGGGACGGGAACGTCTCGGCCGACGCGGCGGCGAGGTGGGCGGAAACCATATCCTACGAAATACTATCGACGACCGGAAAGCGCATCCCCCGAAGGTACGTATGAGCGGGGCGCATTTCCCGGAATTTCCTAAATTAAATAGATATTAGAGAGGGATAGGTTAAATTTAAAAAGATGCGTTTTCGGAGCGGTATAAATTTTGCAGGACTCGCGGCCGTACTCTTCTGCCTTCTGCCCCAGATTTCGTCACACGGCGAGGAAGTGATCAACCTCGGCCCCCTCCTTTATATCGACAGGGACGAGGAAACGGGCACGAAGACCGTGGACGCCCTCGGGCCGTTCGTCTCGTACAAAAAAACGCCCGACACGACGGAGTACGGCTTCAGGCCCGTCTTCTACGACTTCGAGAACGAGGCGCGCGACAGGTCGAGCTTCGATTTCCTCTACCCGCTCTTCACGCACAGGAGCTTCGAGGGCGACACGAAGCTCCAGCTCCTGGTTTATCTCTTCTACTACAAATCCGACCTCCGTCCGAGCGGGTTCCGCGAGTACGAGTACACGCTCATTCCTTTCATATTCGGGCGGAAGGACGAGCAGCCCGAAAAGAGCTACTTCGCATTTTTCCCCCTTTACGGCACTGTCAAGCACAAGTTCGGCAAGGACGAGATAGGTTTCGCTCTCTTCCCGCTTTATCTAAGGACGAAAGAGGAGGGCATGACCAACCGGAATTTTATATGGCCGTTCTTCGGCGTTTATTCCGGCGAAGGGGTTTCGGGCGGGCGCTTCTGGCCGGTTTACGGCATACGGCAGAAGGGGGACGACTTCAAGGACGAGTTCGCCTTCTGGCCGATATACATGCGGAGGGAAAAGGAATTTTACGGCGAGCGCATCACCTCGACGGCGTTCATGCCGTTCTACTATTCCATCGAATCCCCTTCGAGGACACAAAAAACATACCTCTGGCCGTTCATCAACGTCATCGACAACCCGGCCAAGGACTACAGGCGCTGGGACATCCCGTGGCCGTTCGTCACGATATCCCGCGGCTCGATTCACACGAACAGGATAGTCCCCCTCTACGCGCAGCGGACGGAAAAGAACTACGAAACGGGCTCGTTCCTCTGGCCTATGTACTGGTACAGGATGTACAAGTTCCAGGACTACGAAAGGAAAAAGACGGTCGGCGGGCTCTTCTTCGTGAAGAGCACCGTCGATACCCCCACCAACGAAAGGGGCAAGAGCGGCAAGTCCGTTCACCTGTGGCCGATATTCAGCTACTACACCGCGCCCGACGGATCGAGCAGGCTTCATTTTCTGTCGATACTCGAAACCTTCCTCGGCGACAACCCCCCGAGGGAGCGGAACTGGTCGCCGCTGTGGCAGATAATAGTATGGCGTATGGACCCCGAGGGCAACCAGGTGTCGTCGATCCTGTGGAACACTATAAGGACCGAGCGGACGGAAACCTCCATGAAGTTCGAGTTGAGGCCCGTCATTCCGGTGATATCATTTGAGAAGTCCGAAGAGCGCTCGAAGTTCTATCTCCTGGGCGGTCTCCTCGGATTCAAGTCCGAGGCGGGCCGGAATATAATGAAATTCCTCTACGTGCCCATACCCGTCGGGGGCGGCGGGGACGGCGGCCCCGAAGAGGCATCGGAGGAAAGCAGGTTTTCCGCACCCGTATTCAGGCCAGGTTTCTCGGGGGCTCTCGGACAGGGCAACGTTTTCACCGGTTATTTTCTAAGGGATGGCTTGCACGATTACGAAGGAATATATAATAACGATAATGAAGATAAGTCTATCGAGGCCGCGAGGGGAGGCGGCGTCCGGGGGGGAGGCTCCTAGAGGATGAAGGGCGTAACGTCATTCTTCAAAGTTACGGGCGGGCTGGTGAGCCTCCTCATGGAAACTCTCTACTGGTGCAAGTCCGTCTTCGGCAACATGGACAAGGTAACGGACCAGCTCCTCGTGATCGGCTACCAGACGCTCCCCGTGGGGGCGCTCATCGGCCTCTTTTCGGGCGGGGTGCTCGCGCTCCAGGCGGGGCCCACGCTCGCCCAGTTCGGCGTCGAGGAGAACGTCGGCGGGCTCGTGGGGCTCTCGATGGTAAAGGAGATAGGGCCGGTCATGGCTGCGATACTCGTCGCCGGCAGGGTCGGCTCGGCCATGGCGGCCGAGCTCGCGTCGATGAGCGTCTACGAGGAAATAGACGCCCTTAAGACGATGGACATCAACCCCGTCCGCTACCTCGTCATGCCGAGGTTCGTCGCCACTGTCCTCGCGCTCCCCGTGCTCGTCATATACATGGACGTCATCGGGTGGTTCGGCGGGGCCGTCGTGTCGTCCATCAACCCCGACGTCCATCTCACGTTCTCGGTCTACTACCGCAACCTATCCGATCTCGTCGATTTCACGGCGTTCGTCAACGGGCTCATAAAGGCGGGGCTCTTCGGCGTCATAATATCCATCGTATGCTGCTACGTCGGGCTCAAAACGAGGGGCGGCCCGAGGGAGATCGGCACGTCCGTGACCAAGGCCGTGGTGCTGTCGTTCGTGCTCGTGCTTATCTTCGATTACTACGCGACGAGGATTTTGTTATTCCTCGATATAGATTAGACTAATTGCCTATGTCGGAACAGGGAGAAACAGTGAAGGAAAGCGGCGGTAACGGCGGGCTCGGCACGGCCGGGCGGGGCGGCGCACGCGCCGGAAACGGCCTCCTCGGGTACCTCAACTCGACCCCGGTCGGAGTGAAAATATCGGGCCTTACGAAATCCTTCGGCCGGAACCGCGTTCTCCGGGGTGTAGACCTCGAAATCGAGCCCGGGGAGACGGTAGTCATACTCGGGAAGAGCGGCACGGGGAAGAGCGTTCTCCTCCGCCACATAATCGGGCTCGAAAAGCCCGACAGCGGCACGGTGCTCATCGACGGCGAGCCGGTCGAATACGACGCCCCGGGCAAGGGCGGGCACACCGTGGCGATGGTCTTCCAGAGCTCGGCCCTCTTCAATTCCCTTTCCGTGGCCGACAACGTAGCGCTTTATTTAAGGGAGCACAAGGTCTTCAAGGACGACGGCAAGGTGAGGCAGATCGTCTCGAGCGCCCTCGAAATAGTCGGCCTTTCGGAGAAAGAGGACGTCATGCCGTCGGTGCTTTCGGGCGGCATGAAGCGCCGCGTCGCGACGGCCCGGGCGCTCGTGATGAACCCCGACCTCCTTCTCTTCGACGAGCCCACTGCCGGGCTCGACCCGATGATGACGAGAACCATAGGCGACCTCATACTCGACCTCAGGCAGAAGGTCGAAATGACGCAGATAGTGGTCACGCACGACATCGACCTCGCGTTTTACATCGCCGACCGGATAGCCGTGCTCAGCGAGGGGCGCATCATAGAATTCGGCCCGCCGGAGCAGATAAAAAACTGCGCCGAGGAGGCGGTCAGGGAATTCATAGCCCCGCAGTTCGGAGAAAACAGGAGGTAGCGTTACATGAACAAGCACGTAAAGGTCGGGATATTCTTCATAGTCGGGCTTGTCATACTGCTCGCGGTGTTCGACTTCGTCGGCGACATACCGTTCCTGAGAAGCGACTACAAGCTGAAGGCATACTTCCAGTCTATAGGCGAGCTCAGGGTGGGGAACCCAGTAAAGCTCGAAGGGTACGAGGTCGGCAAGATCTCGGGGATAAAGATCGCCGACAGGAAAATAGAGGTCTCAATACAGGTCGAAAAGAAGGCCGGGGTGCGGAAGGATTCCGTCGCGTCCATAAGGCTCACGAGCCTCCTCGGCACGAGCTATATCAATCTCACATTCGGCACGCCCGAGAGCCCGCTCGCCGAATCGGGTGACACGCTCCCGAGCGAGGAGCCGGCCGACATAAACGACATACTGGTCAAGGTGGACGCCGCCGTCGGGTCCATCGAAAACGCGCTCGGCGCGTTCGACGTCCTCGGCGACAACAAGGAAAATCTCACGAAGATAGTCACGAACCTCGACCTCATACTCGAAGGACTACAGAAAGGGGAGGGCACCTTCGGCAAGCTCCTCAAGGACGACGCGGTATACGAGGAGGCCAAGGGGGCGCTCGCCAACATAAACGAAATCAGCGAGTCCATAAAATCGGGCAAGGGCACGCTCGGGAAGCTCGTAAACGACGACAAGCTCTACGAGGACGCCCGCGCCGCTCTTTCGGGGCTCGGCAACATATCCGAAAAGCTCAACAACCCGGACGGCACGATCGGCAAGCTTCTTAACGACGACACCCTCTACAACGAGGCGACCGGGGCCGCGACAAACCTCAACCAGATTCTGGAGAAGGTCAACTCCGGGCAGGGCACGCTCGGCAAGCTCGTGAACGAAGACCAGCTCTACAGGGACGCCCAGGATACGCTCCTCAAGGTGGACAAGAGCATCGACACCCTCGACGACCTCGCTCCCCTCGGCGTCTTCGGCACGGCCCTCGGCGTGGTTACGTTGTTCTAGGGCTAAAAGGAAGAACGGACGGCCCTACTGAATTCGCCCTGCAAGGAAACTGTTAATTAATTCTTTGATATGATCCTCCGGATAGGTACAATTGTTCCAGCTATGTCGAAACACAAGAAAGGACCTCTGAAAACGGACGATGGTATTGACCGGGCCCCTGCAATTATCGCCCGGGAACAGGGCGTTATAATTCTCTCCGCCGGGGACAGCGCCCGCTTCGCAGAAGCGCTGCTCGACCCGCCGGCCCCTGACGAATATCTTAAGAGAGCTGCGGCGCGTCATAAAAAGCTGGTAGCCGGTTCGTGACGGACGTGTTCCGTATCTGTATGCTTCGCATCGGCGGTCAAAATGCCCACCCTATTTGCATCTGCGAATAAAACCACTTGACATATCTACTCGAAACTGATTAAGTTATATACGTAGCGTATCGGCAAGGGGCCAGGATTTTCCGCCGCAGGATTGACTAAATGCCAATAAAGACAATTCGTTGCGGCATTAATTAAGCAGTTCCCGGCCTCTGGGTATCCGGATTTGCATGCTAATCGCGGGCTTGTAAGCTAATGCAGTATGACCCGCAGTCATAAAAAGACATGCAGACGGCTGAAACCGGAAATAACAGCAACGGGAGACATTAAATGGGACTCAACAGGGATTACATCGGCAAGGAATTTCCTCCGCAGGAGCATGTCGTAAAGGCCGAAGAGATAGCGGCCTACGCTCTCGCCATAGGTTCGCGTAACGCGAGCTTTTTCGGCACGAACGGCTACGATTCCGGGCTCTCCGTCATGGCCCCCCCGAGCTACACCGTCACGTACGAGCTCCCGCTCCTCGAAAAGGTCTGGGCCGACCCGGGCCTTAACGGCGGCGAAGAGCAGGCGAAACAGAACGTCCTCATGCTCGTCCACGGCGATCAGAACATGAAATTCTACAAGCCCGTAAAGCCGGGCGATAAAATTGTTTTCACGGCGAAAATCGACGATATAGAAGACAAGGGCTCGGGCGAGCTCCTTAAGCTCAGCGTCCTCAGCAAGGACGAAAAGGGCGAAAAGGTCGCCGAAAGCCACTGGGGCCTTTTTATAAGGGGCATCGGCAGCGGCGAGAAGCCGAAATCGTCGGCCCCGAAGGCTGCGCCCGCAGCGCCGCCGGAGCCTCCGCCGCTCGCGTTCAGGGACGTCATACGCGTCCCCGAAGACGTAACCTACAAATACGCCGACGCGTCCAACGACCACAACCCGATCCACGTGAACGAGCAGGTCGCCAGGGAAGCGGGCCTCAAGGGCATAATCGTCCACGGCCTCTGCACGATGTCGATGACCATGAAATCCATAATAGAGAGTTATCTCGACGCCGATCCCGGCAAGCTCAAGGCCCTCGGCGTCAGGTTCACTGCCCCCGTTTATCCGGGCGACACGCTCATCGTGGACGGCTGGGAGACAGGCGAGAAGAACGGCAACTCCTCCATCGCTTTCGAGGTCACTAGAGAAAGCGACGGCGTAAAGGTGATAAAGGGCGGCACGGCCGAGGCCGCGCTTTAACGGCCCGCAATAGTAAGTACCTTCTTTAGCTTGCTTTGGTGAATGATTTACAGGAGCGGCGGAACCAGGAACCGCCGCTCCTTCATTTTCAGGCGGTGTAGAGCCTGAAATCGCTGCCGGCCCCATCCGCGTCAGTATGCAGTATTCCGTTTATGGACTGTTCGAGAAGCTCCGTGAGCCCGGGGAGCGAATTCCTGTCCTTAGCCGAAATGAGCGCGGCGTCGAGTCTCCGCGAGAGCCTCGCGGCCAGGGCAGGGTCCGCCTTGTCGGCCTTGTTGAGGACGATCATGCGCGGTATGGATTCGTACCCCGTCTGCTCCAGTATCTTGTCTACGGACTCTATCCTCTCCTCGACCATCGGGTCGCTCGCGTCGGCGACGTGAAGCAGCAGCGTCGAGCCCCCTAATTCTTCCAGCGTGGCGCGGAAGGCGTTGACGAGCTCCTTCGGAAGGTCGCTTATGAATCCCACGGTGTCGGTTATCAGCACCTCGCGCCCGCCGGGGAGCATTAACTTCCTCGTCGTCGGGACGAGCGTCGAGAAGAGCTTGTTCTCGGCCACGACGCCGCTCCCGGTAAGGGCGTTGAAGAGGGTCGATTTCCCGACGTTCGTGTAGCCTATAAAGGTTATGGTCGGTATCCCGGTCTCCCTTCTCTTCTCGCGCGTCCTTTCGCGCCGGCGGCTTAACTGCGATATCTCCTTTTCGAGGAGCTCTATCTGCTTCCGTATGCGCCGCCTCTCTTCTTCGAGCTTCTTTTCACCCGGGCCCCTGGTGCCGATACCGCCGCCGAGCTGCGACAGCTCCACGCCGCGGCCGACAAGCCGCGGAAGGTTGTACTTGAACTGGGCGAGCTTGACCTGGAGCTTCCCCTCGGCCGTCGTCGCGTGGCGTGCGAAGATTTCGAGGATTAGCTGCGTCCTGTCCATGACTTCGAGGTTCGTCTCGTCGGAAATGGACTTCACCTGCGCGGGCGTGAGCTCGACGTCGAAGATGAGCTTCCTCGCGCCGACTTGCTTGGCTTCGAGTATGGCCTCGC
>JADLGH010000032.1 GCA_020849425.1 Candidatus Dadabacteria bacterium | reverse complement strand
GCGGAGGGCCGCTTAGCTACGTCTTCGTGCCGGGCGGAAAGATGCTGAACGTGCTGCTCGTCGAGAACGGCTACGCCGGGCCCGTGGCGGGAGAGCTCGACGAAAAATATAAAGACATATTCGTCGGGATTTCGGTCGAGGAAGAGACGGAAGATACGGGCGGCGGGGAGCGGAAATCCCCGTGGCTTAAATAGGCGGGACGCGATGCGTATACTGGAAATCGAGAACCTTAAAAAGAGCTACACGACCCCCGACGGGGAAATCCTGACCGTCATAGACGTCCCCGGGTTCGCCCTCGAAAGCGGGGAGCAGATCGCCCTTTCGGGAGAGAGCGGCTCGGGGAAGACCACGTTCCTTAACCTCGTCGCCGGGATACTGAGGCCGGACGGCGGGCGTATATTCCTCGGCGGCGAGGACGTGACGGCGCTTTCCGAGGCCGCGAGGGACAGGCTGAGGGCCGACAAAATCGGCTACATATTCCAGACGTTCAATCTCCTCCAGGGCTATACGGCGCTTGAGAACGTCCTCCTCGGGATGATGTTCGGAAAGGGGGCGGACAAGGGGTTCGCCCTCGGCCTCCTCGAACGCGTCGGGCTCGGGGACCGCGCGGGTTACAAGCCGTCCCAGCTTTCGGTCGGCCAGCAGCAAAGGGTCGCCCTCGCGCGGGCTCTCGCCAACAGGCCCGCCCTCGTCCTCGCAGACGAGCCCACGGGGAACCTCGATCCGGGGACCGCCGGAAAAGCGGTCTCGCTGATAAAGGAGATGTGCGCCGAGAGCGGCGCGGCGCTACTTCTGGTAAGCCACGACGATAAGGTCCTCGGGAATTTCGGGGGCGTTAAGGACCTCGGCGAAATCAACCGCGCACCCCGCGGAGGGATAGAAAAATGAACAGGGAAAACGTGGGCGGAATATTTCTCATTGCCAAAAAGAGCCTCGCGCAGCACAGGCTCTCGACCGTGATAACCGTCTTGTCGGTGGCCCTCGCGGCGGGGCTCGTGATGGCCGTATTCAGCATAAGGGACCAGACGTACGACGCCTTCACCGGGGGCCCCGCGGGGTTCGACGCTGTTTTAGGGGCGCGGGGGAGCCAGCTCCAGCTCGTCCTTAATACCGTCTTTCACCTCGAGACCTCGCCCGGGAATATCCCCTGGGAGATGTACGAAGCGATAAAGGAAAATCCAAACGTCGAGCTCGCCGTCCCATACGCCGTCGGCGACAACTACCGCGGCTACAGGATCGTAGGAACGGAAAGGAGCCTGTTCACCGACCTCGAATACAGGAAGGGGCGCAAGCTCACCCTCGCTGAGGGGGAGCTCTTCAACCCGGAGAAACGGGAAGCCGTCGTCGGGAGCTACGTCGCCGATAAAACCGGCCTCAAGGCGGGCTCGAAGTTCAATCCCTTCCACGGGCTCGTTTTCGACGAAAGGCAGAAGCACGCCGAGGAGTACACGGTTACGGGGGTGCTGGAGCCGACGAACTCGCCTTCCGACAGGGTGATATGGATACCGATCGACGAGTTCTACAGGATATCGGGCCACGTGCTGAGGGGCGGCGGCGGGACGTACGAGCCCAGGGCGGGGGAGGAGATCCCCGACAGGTACAAGGAGGTGAGCGCCGTCATGCTGAAGCTCAGGAATCCGCAGGCGGGCTTTCTCCTCGACCAGACGATAAACAGGCAGGGGACGGCGGCCACACTCGCGTGGCCCATCGGGCGCGTGATGGCGGAGCTGTTCGGTAAAATCGGCTGGGTGAATAACGTCCTGTCGCTGGTAGCGTACCTAGTCGTTCTGGTCGCGGCGGGGTCGATACTGGCCAGCATCTACAACACCATGAACGAGAGGCGGCGGGAATTCGCGATACTGAGGGCGCTCGGCGCCAGGCGCGGGACCGTCTTCGCCGCTATAATCCTGGAATCGGCGTCTATAGCGGCGATCGGGGCCGCGCTAGGCTACGCGGTGTACGCCCTTATACTGGCCGGGGCGGCTGTGGTCATAAGGGCCGAGACTGGCGTCGTCCTCGACGTGCTGAAGCCGGGGCCGGCCCTCCTCGCGGCGCCCCTGGCGATGATAGCGCTCGGCATACTGGCCGGGGTCATACCGGCCCTAAAGGCGTACTCGACGGACGTCGCGTCAAACCTCGCCCCGCTAAGCTAGAAAACGTGAATTAAGGGAGGGACGTCATGAAACTGGTACTGTGTTTGATCCTCGTGACGGCGGCGGCCGCCGCCCGGGCCCACGACGAGGTCACCGGCGGAAGTCATAACGGGCACGAGCACACCGCCCCCCACGGCGGGACGCTCGTCGTGCTCGGCGACGAATTCGCGCATCTGGAGCTCGTGCTCGATCCGGGAACGGGGGAGCTCACGGCGTACGTCCTCGACGGCGAGGCCGAGAACCCGGTAAGGCTCGGGCAGGAAAATATCGAGATAAGAATCGTGGCTCCCGATACAGGCGGCGAGGCGCCCGCGGGCGAGCTCACGCTTAGTCTGGACGCCGTTTACAATATACTCACGGGGGAGAAAGAGGGGGATACGTCGGAGTTTGCCGCGCGTTCGGAAAGGCTCAAGGGTTTGGAGCATTTCGGCGCAGTCGTTACGGCGATAACGGTAAGAGGCAAGGAATTTAAGGAAGTGGAGCTCAGGTTCCCGGAGGGCAACGAATGACGGCGGAGAGTAATTCCACGAATATAAAAAACGAAAGCGAGAGAGCTTCGCTCAAGGGCGGAAAGCGCTTCGAGTGGAAGAGGCACGTGGTTAAAATCCTGGTCGTCGCGAGCATACTCCTATTCCCCGCCCTGGGGATCCACTTCAGGCCCGACCGGAATTTCGACTACGCGACGGCCGGGGCCCTTGAGACCGAAGACGGGGCCGCCAAGGTGGATTTCGATTTCCTCGGCGGGTTCGATTACGAGAAGGATAACGTCGTCCCGGCGAAGGTGATGGAGCTCGATGGGAAGGATGTGAAGGTTATAGGCTACATGCTGCCCGTCGATTTCGATTCGGGAGAGGTGAGAAGCTTCATGCTCCTTAACAACCAGATGGGGTGCTGCTTCGGGGTGATGCCGAGGGTGAACGAGTTCGTCTACGTCGAAATGCCCGAGGGGAAGAGCGCGAAGTACATGACCGACATCCCGCTCAGGGTAACAGGCAAGCTCAGGATAGGCGAAGGCAATCTCGTGGGCGGCCTATACACGATGACGGGAAAGAGCGTGGAGGTTTTCAGGGATTACTGAATCCCTTCGAGCGGTATCGATTCGTCCACCAGGAGAACGGGGATGTCGTCCCTTACGGGGTAGAGATACTTCCTGTCCCCCTTTCTTACGAGCCCGCCGTCTATGGGCTCCGTTATTTTCTGTTTGGACCTGCTGAGGAGCTCACCCTTCTCGATTAAAGAGTTGATTTTACCGACGAGATCGGGCCCCGCGGGCTCGAGGTCCTGTTTCGTTTCGGGGCAGACTATTACGGCCAGAAGAGCCTCGTCGAGCATTTTTTCCCTCCGTTAATCCCGGGCGTTATATATATTTTTATTGGTGGAGAGTACGTTATCCATTAGAATACATTAAGAAGACCAATTGCAAAGGGGGGACAAGTTATGAGAAAGAACAATCTTACCATGGCATATTTCGGAATTTTCGTACTGGCTCTGGCGCTTACTCTGGGATGCCGCCAGGGAGACGAGGGCGTCGT
>JADLGH010000031.1 GCA_020849425.1 Candidatus Dadabacteria bacterium | reverse complement strand
TCATAGAGATGCCGAGCAGAGTGAAGGACGCAAAGGCGCAGGGCGGCATAACGGTTTCCGCGATCGTGGACGGGGAGGTGCTGGATACGACCGTCACCGACCCCGGCGGGAGCTTCTCTCTCAGCTTCGACCTCGAATCCGCACAGAGTATACTCCTGGAATTCGACGTGGACGGCACGATCGTATCCGTAAGCATCATGGTCCAGGCCGGATCGGTGCTCGATATCGTCGTAACCATAGACCTCGATGCGCCTCCGGGCGAGGAAGTAGAGATAGTCGAGACGGAAGGCCCCATACGCTGCCAGAACGGCACACTCGAAATTATCGAGAATCCCGGCGAGGACATCGTAATCGACGGCGGCGGCGAAGACTGCATAAGGACCGAAGGGAACTGTAACCTAGTAATCGACCCCGGGGACATAATACTTACCAACTGCGAAAGGTGCGTCGATGCGCGCGGCACTTCGCAGGTGACGCTGGCGACGACGGACGGCGATATTATCTGCGGCGCGTCCGGAGACGGCATAAGAGCGCGCGGCAATGCGAGCGTAGTACTGGACGTGGTCGGCAACGTAGATATCGCCGCGGCTGAGAACGGGGCCAAGGCCGACGGCAGCTCGTTCATCGGGTTCACCGCCGACGCGTGCATATTCGATGCGGGGGAAAGCACTTTCGACGTGGCCGGGAACGCCGCCATAGACGCCGACGGATGCGGGGAGATCATAGAAGGCCCGGCCCCGCTCCGACCCCGGAGCCCGGTCCCGAGGCGAGCCCGGAGCCGAACCCTGAACCCAGCCCGGAGCCTGCTCCCGAGCCGACGTAGACCGCGAGACGAAAGAAGGGTTGCCCGTACATATATGCGACGGGGTAAGCGTCCGGAGAGCGAACCGTACCCCCCAAAAGCCGAATCCGGGCGGTACGGCAGTAAAGAATTTCTTTGTCTGGCGGTTTTATACGATAAAATAATAAATTCCGGACTCGGATTATGCATAAGGAGGATTGACGTTGATCTTAGCAAGACAGGGATTTCATTTCTCTATCCTGATTTTAATACTCGCGACATTCACCCCGGTTTCGCTCATCACGCCCGGCGCCCGCGCGGCGACCGCAGAGTCGAAGATGATGGCCGGCAGCAACGACCCCACCGCAAGGGAAATCAACGAGCTTAAGGTAAAGAGGGCTCTCGAAAACAAGATAGTGGCGAACAAGCTCATGGGCCACGGGCTCACGTCGGACGAAGTCTCGCAGAAGCTGGGCTCGATGACCGACGAGCAGGTGCACCAGATGGCCGCCCTCGCCGACAAAATACCCGCGGGCGGAGATTCGGGGCTCGGGATAGTAATCGCGATCCTAGTGATCGCCGCCCTCGTCCTCTTGATCATCTACCTGTTCAAGAGGGTGTAGATCGCAGCCCGAACGGGTGGATCCGAAATGCTTAAAATCATAACGCTATTCGCCGCGGCAGCCCTTCTCACCGCGGCCGCCGCAGCGTCCGAGTCGCGCCCCGGCGGCGCGCCTTCCGCACCGGCCAGGGTAATAATTGACGGCGTGCCGTTCGTGAAGCAAAAGGACAAGTACTGCGGGCCGGCGGCCATGGCGTCGGTCATGCAGTTCTACGGACGCGACGTCGGACAGGACGAGATAGCCGAGGCGGTTTACACGCCCGGCCTCGACGGCGCCCTCATATCCGACATGGAGAATTACGCCAGGGCGGAGGGCTACCGGACCGAGGCCGTAAACGGGGGCGAGGAGTCTCTCGCGGCGCTCGTAGACGAGGGCGTCCCCGCGATCCTCCTGGTCGATAGAGGGAAGTGGAAGGTCAGCGTCCCGCATTACTACGTCGTTTACGGCTACGACGCCGCGAAGGGAACCTTCATACTCCACACGGGGGACAAGGGCGGGCAGGAAATCCCGTTCGAAAAGCTCGACGGCGAATGGAAGAAGATGAACAGGCTCATGCTGGTAATAAGGAAATGAACCCCGCCGTAAAACTCGCGCTGGCGCTCATCGTCGCCTCGATCCCGCTCGGCGGCTGCGCCGCGCTCTACGGCTCGCTCTATACGGACGACCCTCTCACGGCCGAGGAGCACAACGACCTCGGCGTCATATACGAGAGGGAGGGAAAACACGACCTCGCCATAAGGGAGTACAAGCGGGCTATCGCAGCAGACGGGAGCCTCGTGACGCCCCTCGTCAACCTCGGGAACGTTTACATGAAGGAGGGCGAGTACACAGAGGCCGAGAGGTGCTACAAAAAGGCCCTCGACAGGGACCCTCACTGCATGGACGCGGCCAACAACCTGGCCTCGCTCTATCTGGAAACGGGAAAGGACTATAAAAAAGGGCTCGGCATTCTCCTCGCCGCCTCGCCTCGAAACGACATGCCGGCCTATGCGCTCGATACGCTGGGGATGCTCTATCTCGGGCTCGGTGAAACGGACAAGGCCGTCGAGTCGCTCGAAGAAGCCTGCACGAAAGCCGCCGGCGACGAGGCGCTCAGGGCCGGGATATCGGCCAATCTCGTAAGGGCCGGGGTCCCTGGGGGATGCAGCTGACGGGGAGTTATGCGCTTCCGAGGATAGCGCCCCCGGCAATCTTTCTCCCGGCGAGAAACGCCGCCGCTCCTAGCCTCTTCCCGCCTTCTACCTGGAGCTCCAGAACGTCGAGCGCACCTTCGCCCGCGGCCACGCGGAGCACACCGCCGTCCGACTTTATAACCTCACCGGGCCGGCCCTCGCCTTCCGAAACGGCGGACCTGAATACCTTCAGCATCTTTCCGCCGATGAAGGTATAAGCCCCCGGCCACGGGAGCATTCCCCTGACGAGGTTTCGTATGTCGCGGGCGGGTTTCGACCAGTCGATGAGGCCGTCCTCTTTTCTTATAATCGGGGCGTAGGTCGCCAGCGATTCGTCCTGCTTTTCGGGGCGGAGACCGCCCTCTTCGAGGAGCGCCAGCGTCTCGGCGAGGAGCTCCCCGCCGACGATCGAGAGCTTCCGCGAAAGCGTCTCGCCCGTGTCGTCGTCCTCGATCGCGACCTCGCGCCGGAGGAGCATGTCGCCCGTATCCATCCCCTCGTCCATGAGCATTGTCGTGACGCCCGTCACGCTCTCGCCCCTCACGATGGCCCAGTTGACCGGGGCCGCGCCCCTCAATTTCGGGAGGAGGGACGCGTGGGCGTTCACGCATCCGTACGACGGCAGGTCGAGAATGGATTTCGGCAGTATCCTCCCGTAGGCCGTCACGCATATTAGATCGGGCGAGTAAGACGACAGCTCGGCGAAGAACCCCTCCGTCCGAATCTTCGGCGGCTGGAGGACGGGAATGCCGGCGGCTTCGGCCGCGGTTTTCACGGGCGGCGGAGTCAGCACCTTCCCCCTCCCGCTCGGCCTGTCCGGCTGCGTTACTACGGCGGCTACCTCGTAACCCGCGCCGATAAGGGCGCTAAGCGAAGGGACCGCGAATTCGGGGGTGCCCATGAAGACGATTTTCATAGGTTGGGATTATATTCGGTTAAGGCGTGGTGTTCAAACGCGCTGCGGTGTTGAGAACCGCTGACCGGGATTTCGGTGAAGGGTTTTCAGGGATTCACGCCGGCGCTCCGTCCGGGGCAAAAATTACTGCGCCTCTTCTTCGGGCTTTTCGGTGACTGCCTTCGTGAAGAGATCGGTCACCCACTTCTTTATGGCGTCCTGAGAGCCCTTGCCGATCTCCTTCCTGACCCTGGCGAGCGGTATGACGGCCTTGGCGGCGGACCTGTGCCCCCCCGCGCTCCCGATGTCCTTGAAGAGCTCCCTCACGAGGCGGCCGGCGCTCTTCACATACCCGACGTTCCTGACGGAAATGATGAGGTGCTTGTTGTCGAGGATTCCGAACGCTATGGACCACTCGACGTCCTTCACCTGTATGCCGAAGTCGGCCATCTTGGGTATGAGGTACTCGCGGTCCACCCTGCCCACGTTGACGAAGAATATGCTGCTCGCTATCCAGTGGTCCGCGAGCGCCTTGCCGAGCGATTTGATTTCGTCGGGCGGGACCTCGGCGCGCTCTATGCGTCTTAAAAGCCCGAGGTTCGCGAGAGGGTAAAGGAACGTGAACGCCTCGATGTCGTCCGGGTCGGTGTCCCTGTTGAGTATCACGGTGTCCGTCTTGATGCCGTAAAGGAGCGCCGTCGCGAGCCTCTCGGATATGTCCGTCTGCGAGGCGCGGAGGTACTTCGTCAGTATGGTCGAAGTCGCCCCTTCCTCGGCCCTCACTTCCTTGAAGCGGGCCTCGTACGAGCCGACGAGCGGGTGGTGGTCGATGACCGTATCGACGGGCGGCAGCCCGGGGCCGAAAAACGGCGGCTGAACGTCTACGAGCGCAATGGAGTCGAAGTCCTTTAACTGCTTCATTTCGAGCTCCTGGAGGTCTATTTCGAGGAGCTCTATCATGGCGACATTTTCGGGGCGTGAAATCCTGTCGCCGAGGTGGCCTATGGTGGCCGTCTGCTTGTTACGTTTCAGAAGCGCCCTCAGCGCGAGCGCGCCCGCGATGGAGTCGGGGTCGGGATGGTCGTGGAGGAGAATCAGCATCTTCTTGCCGTTGGCGTGCACGCGCCTCAGCTCTTCCACCCTGAGCTCCGTCCTCGCGAGCCTTTCCTCGCGCGCTATTTCGTCCGTAAGGAGCTTGTGAAACGCGACGAACCTGACCGACGGGGGGGGCTCCTCCATTGGCTCGCCGTTGCTGACGATAAGCGGCGTCTGCGGGTAGTGCGCCGAGAGCTCGTTCGTAAGCTCGGGCGTAAAGTACCGCTTGTCTATCATGATGACCGAAAAATTCCCGGTCTGGTTAAGCGCCTCTTCGAGGGAGCTCACCCATATTACCTCGCCCCGTTTCGAGAAAATCCCGAGGAGGAAGGAATCGAAGTCCCCGACGAAGAGATATCTTCTCAGCTCTTTCTGCATCAGCTTTCAGCCCTTCCGGGAGACGCGCCGTTATTCCTGCCGCAGGCAGCGCTAAGGCCGCCCACGAATCCCGAAAGCTCGTTAAGGAGCTTCTCCTTCTCGCTCCCGTACCGCTCGATGATCCTCACGATCGCGCTTCCGACGATGACGGCGTCGGCATAGCCCGAAAGCCCCTTGACCTGCTCGGGAGAAGAAATCCCGAACCCTATTCCCACGGGGAGCCCGGTAGCCTGCCTGATCTCGCCGGTGAGCCCTTCGAGCGAATAATTCATCTCGGGCCTCTCGCCCGTGACGCCCGTGACGGACACGAGATAGACGAACCCGCCCGCGTTCTCAGCGACGAGCGCTATTCTCTCGGACGTGCTCGTGGGCGCGAGAAGGAACACTATGTCCATTCCCGCCCTGTCCGTATGCGCCTTGAGCTCGCCCGCCTCCTCCGGCGGAAGGTCCACCACAAGGAAGCCGTCCGCCCCGGCTTCGGCCGCGTCCTTTACGATTCGTTCGAGGCCGTATTTGAAGAATGGGTTGTAGTACCCGAAGAGTATTATCGGGACAGCGGACTTCTCCCGTATCTTCCTTACCGCGCCCAGAACACCCGCTAGCGTAGCGCCGCCGGCGAGCGCCCTTTCCGAGGCCAATTGTATGACCGGGCCGTCGGCCATAGGGTCCGAAAACGGAACCCCGAGCTCGATTATGTCGGCCCCGCTCTCTTCGAGCTTGACGGCGATTTCGGCCGTCGTGTCCAGGGACGGATCCCCCGCCGTGATATAGCTCACGAGAGCGATCCTGTTCCTCTGCCTAAGCTCATCGAACTTTTCTGATATTCTGCTCATTTGTTTTTGAAGTTTCCGCGAATCGGGCAAAAAAAATTGGGAAGCATTTGTACCGAACCCTGAATTTCAGCAGATTATGCCGCTCTTTTTACTTCTTCTCTTTTTAAGTCAGGAAACCCGGCCCCTTTATATCGGACAAACTCTAACACTTCTGCATGCAAAGTCAAGATTTTACACACGTCCGCTTCCCCCGCAAGGTTATCAAATATCGTGTTTCTGCAGTTGATTACGCTACAAGCGGTCACTGCTTCCGCCCGCCGGACAGGAGGTCCGCCACGGAATGCATATCCTTGTCCCCGCGCCCCGAGAGGCAAACGACGAGCACCGAATCCGGGGACATCCCGGGCGCCGCCTTCATTGCATGGGCTATGGCGTGCGAGGATTCGAGCGCCGGTATTATGCCCTCTGTCTGCGAGAGGAGCTTGAACCCTTCGAGCGCCTCCGAGTCCGTAACGTTAGTATAGCTGACGCGGCCCGTATCGCTGAAGTACGAGTGCTCGGGCCCGACGCCCGGGTAGTCGAGGCCCGGCGCCAGCGAATGCGTCGGCCTTACCTGCCCGTCCTCGTCCTGGAGGAGGTAGGTCTTGCTCCCGTGGAGCACGCCCACCGTCCCGGCCGAAATGCTCGCCGCGTGGACGCCCGTCTCGATGCCCCCGCCCGCCGCTTCGACGCCAGTCATGGCGACGCCCTCGTCACCGACGAACGGGTAGAAGAGCCCCATCGCGTTCGAGCCGCCCCCGACGCAGGCGACGAGAAGGTCGGGCAGCCTGCCCTCTTTTTGGAGTATCTGCTCTCTCGCCTCGGAGCCGATGACGGACTGAAAGTCCCTCACTATCATCGGGTACGGGTGGGGCCCGGCGACGCTCCCAATTATGTAGAAAGTAGTTCTTACGTTCGTTATCCAGTCCCTCATCGCCTCGTTCATGGCGTCTTTCAGGGTTTGCGTGCCCTGCGTGACCTCCCTCACGTTCGCGCCGAGGAGCTTCATCCTCATTACGTTGAGCGCCTGCCTACGAGTGTCTTCGAGGCCCATGAATATCTCGCACTCCATGTCGAGGAGCGCTGCGACCGTAGCAGTCGCGACGCCGTGCTGGCCCGCGCCCGTCTCGGCGATTATGCGCTTCTTGCCCATGCGCGCGGCGAGGAGGGCCTGTCCTATCGTGTTGTTTATCTTGTGGGCGCCGGTGTGGGCGAGGTCCTCGCGCTTTAAGTATATCTTCGCCCCCCCGAGTTTTTTGGTGAGATGCTCGGCGAAATAGAGCGGCGTCGGCCTGCCGACGTATTCGGCGAGGTAATAGTCGAGCTCCTTCCTGAAGGCGGGGTCGTTCTTCACTTCCTCGTACGCCTTTTCGAGCTGAAGCACGGCCGGCATGAGTGTCTCCGAAACGTACTTGCCCCCGAATATGCCGAAATGACCCGAAGCGTCCGGGAGCGTGGGTTTAACCGCCATTTCTCACCGCCTGTATGAATTGTCTTAGTTTCAAGTGATTCTTCCTGCCCGGGGAATCCTCGACGCCCGAGCTCACGTCCACGGCGTAGGGCCTTACGACGCCCACTGCCCCGGCCACGTTTTCCGGCGTAAGCCCGCCGGACAGGATAACCTTCTTTCCGATGTCGAGGCCCCGGAGAATCGACCAGTCGAAGCTCTTTCCGGTACCGCCGTACATGTCGTCCGAGCGTTTATCGAAGAGGATAGCCTGTACGGGATAAAGTTCAAATTCGCCCGGGTCTATGCTGTCGGCCACCCTGACGGCCTTTATGACCGGGAACGGCACGCGTGACGCAAGCTCCGGCGTTTCGTCGCCGTGGAGCTGCACGACGCCTGCGCCGGACGCCCGGACAGCCTCCGATATATCATCGGGAGAGGCGTTGACGAACACGCCGACCGCCGCGACGAACGGCGGGAGCGCGGCCGTTATCTTCCGCGCCTCGGCGGGCGGGATATACCTCTTGCTCCCCTCGTAGAAGACGAAGCCGAGGGCGTCCGCGCCGGCATCGACCGCCGCGTGCGCGTCTTCGACAGACGTTATTCCGCAGATCTTTATCCTTACCATGAAGAAGGAGAATTATAGAACCGCGCACGGGCTCTGTAAACCCGCCCGGGGCGGCGAGAGGGCGTCACTCCGCCTTTTCCAGGTACGCGTTTATCGTCTCGGCGATTATGCGGTAGCCGCTGCCGTTCGTGTGGCCGCCAAAGTTGGCGGGATAGAGCTGCTCGCTCCCGGCCTTTCGGCCGAGTGCGTCGAGCACGTCTACGTATGCGATTCCGTGTGCGTCGAAATACTCCTTCACCCGGGCGTTGACCTCTCTTTCGTTTGACACGAGGCGGTCGATTTTCTCAGAGGCCGGGAGCGACCTATCGCCCTCTATGTACCGGGCGTAGACGCTCTCCTTCGTCGGGATTACGACGACGAGGAGCTTCGTACTCGTCCCTTCGAGGAGCATGTTCATGCGGCTGAAGAATTCGAGGCTGAGCCTGAGCCCCTCCCTCACTTCCGGGTCTTCGAGGTCGAGCCCCTGGAGCCTCCTTTCGGGGGTGAACCCGGTCTTTATGCCGGAAGCCGGGTCCTCGAACATGACTATCTCCTCCCCGCGCCTGAGCCGCCTCATCTGCCGGAGGTTGTCGCCGATGAAGGACGAGCTTACGAGCCTGTAAAAGACGCTGTGCCCGGCCAGCCATTCCCCGAGCCCCGCGCCCGATTCCCCCGGCTCATCGTCATCGTCCGCATCCTTTGCGGAAAACCCCGGCCTCCGCATACGCTCCCAGAGCCCGACGGAGTAGACGGCGTTGAAAGAATCCCTGAGGTCGTTCCCGAGATAAAACCCGACTATGACGTAACCGGGCGCGAGCCTGACGGCCTTGTCGGCCATGAGGTAAAAATACTCTGCCGGCCCGTATCCGCCGAGCGCCATGTTATAGACCGTCGCGCCCCTCATTTCCGCGAGCGCCGACGGCCAGGAGTCCTCGGCCGTCGCGCTTATGCCGTACGTGTGCGAATCGCCTACCGCCACGATCTCGGCCCTTGCGGGGACCGCCCTGTTCCGGAACCCCCACTTGTCGTGGGCCCCCGTGCCGGGCTCTATCGTATACCTTAGAACGGGGTCGTATACGCGCGTCGGCTTTAAGAAATCTATCGGGTCCAGGAAGAGGCGCGAAAGCCCCTCGGCCGCCGCGAGCGACACTATTACCGACCCGAGAACCACGAGAACGATCTTAACGAACTTCTTCAAATCCGCCTTTTCCTTGTGTGAAGCGATTCGGCAGTCACTCAGGTAATATAAACGAGGCCGAAGGGACGGACAACAGAAATAAGCACCGTCCCGGCGCCGGGCTATGATATAATATGCACCTGAAAATCCGCTCTTGACCCATGAGACCCCGAGACCTTAAAGAGCCGCTTCGAGCCGTCCGGTAACGGACACGAGAACATATGACAGAACCCGCGAAAAAGCCCCCGTTCAGAAAATCGACGCTCGTACTCGTCAGCATACTCTTTACGCTCGTCGTCCTCGAAATCGGGACGCGCATATGGCTCGCGATCATACCCGAAGAGGAGAGCCTCCAGTATTCCGTCTACTCGTACCTGAGCCCCGACGACCAGCGCTACGTCCGGCATCACTACCTCAACTACTACCCGAACCCCGGTTTCAAAAGAGGAAAGACGCACCACAATTCGCTCGGATACAGGAACGACGAGTTCCCGCGCGAAAAGCCCGAGGGCGTCTTCAGGATAGCGGTCCTCGGGGGCTCGACGACGTACAACATCGGCATAAACGACAACGACAAGACTTTCACGGCCGTTATGGAGCGCGAGCTCAGGGACAAGTACGGCTACGACAACGTCGAAGTGATAAACGCGGGCGTCGGCGGGTACAACTCGTGGGAGACGCTGATAAACCTCGAGTTCAGGGTGCTCGACATAGACCCCGACCTCGTCATCGAATACGAGGGCACGAACGACGTACACGCGAGGTTCGTGGACCCGGCGTCGTACAAGTCGGACGACTCCGGGAGGCGGAAGCAGTGGGACCCGCCCCCCGTGCCGATTCTGGAGCACAGCGCGCTCTTCAGGGTGATTCTGAGGAAGACGGGCATCACGAGGCAGGTCGGCATCGGGAACTTCGTAACGCCCGACACCGCGTACGGCCCATACTCGGTCGCGAAGCACGACCCGATGGAGCTCCTCGACGAGAACCCGCCGATATTTTTCGAGCGGAACCTCCGCAACATGGCCGCGATAACCAGGGCGAACGGCGTGGACATGGTCTTCGTCACGTGGGCGTGGTCGCCATACATGGACGATTACGCCTCGACCCCATACTACCAGAGGGGCTTCAGGGAAATGAACGAGGTCCTCGAAAATGTCGCCTCCGAAAACGGCATACCTCTCTTCGACCTCGAGGCCGTAATGCCGGACGACAGGAAGTACTGGGGCGACGGGCGTCACGAGAACGAGCTCGGCGCCGGGATAAAGGGCGAGCTCATAGCGGAGTTCCTCCACGAAAACGGGCTGATAAAAAAATCCCCGGGCGCAGGGCGGGACGACGCGCCGCGGGAATGAGCCTCTACCCGTGGTCCTTCTTTATGTAATATCCGAATATGCCGTAGGCCATGCCGGACTTTATAACGGCGAACCCTAAAAAGGCGAGCGCCGCGCCTTCGTACGAATAGGGCGGGACGAGAACCAGCATCAGCCCCAGGTAGACGACGGTCGTGAATATCGAGAAGACGGTCCTCACGCCCGACCTGCCCATCGCGAGAAGCCCCGGGCTTATCCAGTACGTGAACCGCGATACGAGCACCGCGACCGCCAGTACCCGGAGCGTATTCACGGCGGGCAGATACTCCGTGCCGAATATGTATTCGACCAGCGGCTCCGCGAGGAGGACTATGACGACCGTCACGGGCACGATGATCTTGAGGAGATTCTTCGTCGAGGCCTTTATGTACTTTTTAAACTCCTCGATCGCGCTTGCGCTCGTGAACCTCACGAGCTCGGGGAATATGGCCTCGTTTAACGTATCGACGATGCGGTTCACTATGCCCGACGCGGAATTGGCGACCCTGTAGAGCCCGACGGCCTCGTTGCCGGCGAGGTATCCGAGGAGCATCATGCCGAGGTACTTGTCGCTCCCCACCTTGAGCGTCGCCATGAGGCTCGTGTTCCCGAGGAACCAGCCTATCTCCCTCCATTCCCCGCGTATAAGGCCGAGGTCGGACACGAGCCAGTTCCGGAGCCCCTTTTCCCCGAGCGTCCTGTCGACGAGCACCATCCTTATAAAAACGGTTATGAACTTCGAGATTACGAGCCCGTAGAGCGCCCCCATTATCCCCTTGCCGAGGAGGAGAAACGCGCTCACCAATATGAGCTGGACGAAGTTTTCGAGCGTGTTCACGACGGCGATGACCCCGAACTTGTCGAACACGCGGAGTATGGCGTCCGACGTGAGCTTGGCGGTTTCGATGAAGAGGCTAAGGGCGAACACCCATATGTAGACGTACGCGCCGGGCTCGTGGAGGACGTAGTCGCTTATGAGCTTCGCCGTCAGTATCGCGATAACGAACGAGACGGCCCCGCTCCCGACGTCGAGGAGGTAGGAGAGCTTTATCATGGCGCGCGTCTTGTCCGCGTCGTGCGCGCTCCAGTATGTCCCGATGTACTTGACCGCCGTCTCCCACACGCGGACGTCGAAGAGCTGGTTCATCATGGCGATGTAGGCGATGACGAGCTGGAGGAGCCCGAAGTCCGAGACGCCGAGAATCCTGGCCATTATGACCGTCTGGAGCGCGGCGAACCCGCCGGCGGCGGCCTTCCCGCCGAAGAGATACGCGGCGTTTAAAAAGAGCTTCCTCTGACTGCCCGAAGGTTTAGGCATCCCGCGCAGCTCCCCCGCGCCCGCTTTCGACGGCCGCCCTTATCGCCGAGGCGTAACTCTCCATCATCCCCTTCATGGTGTGACGCCCCGAGACGCGCGCCCTTCCCCTCTCGCCCATCTCGCGCGCGAGCCCGGGGGCCCTGAAAAGTTTCAGCGCGGCGTCTGATACCGCCCCCGCGCTTTCGGGGTCTACGAGAAACCCGGTGACGCCGTCCCCGACGGCCTCGACGGACCCGCCGTGATTCCCGGCGATGACGGGCTTCCCGCGGGCCGAGGCTTCGAGCAGCACGTTCGGGAGCCCCTCTATCTTGTCGTTCCAGTACCTGTTCGGCATGACGAATATGTCCGAAAGGTCGAAGTAGCAGGCGACGTCCGAATGCCCTACGCCCCCCGTGAAAATCACCCTCTCCGAAACCCCTGTGCTTTCGGCAAGCTCCTTGAACTTTTGGACGTACCTGCCGTCGCCGACGATCATGTAATAGGTATCCGGGAATTCCCGTAGAACGGCAGGGAGCGCCTTTATGACGGTATCCTGCCCCTTTCGCGGGAGCACCCTCGCGACGGTGATAAGCACCTTCGCCCTGGGGGGTATATCGTACTTCCGGCGGAGGGCTTCGACCTTAGCGGCGTCTGGAGCTTTACTCAGCATCTCGTCCTCGACGCCGTTGTATATCACCTTTATCTTCCCCGCCGGAACGCCCGCCTCGCGAAGGAGCCCCCTGGTGCTTTCGCTCACCGCTATGACGAGCGGCGAGCTCCTGTAGAGCCTCGCCATCGGACGGCGCATGAGACGTTTCAAGGGATTATTCCCGAGAAAGCACGTCGTTATCCCGGACCCTGCGACCCTCGGTATCGGGACGAACGGATAGGACGACAGGAGGCCGCCCGCGGCCTCCGCTTCCTCGGTAATAAAGAGGACGGCGTCGGGCCTTTCGGCGGCGACGGCGCGGGAGAGGTGCACGCGCCCGAGGAGTATGTCGGCGAAGGGGACCGCCTTCGCGAGCCCCGAGCCGAGCGAGGGAATCCTCGTAACCCCGACGCCGAGGCCGCCGTCGCCCTCGTGGACGCTCTTCCCGTACCCCGGAGCGAGCACGGAGACGCCGAGCCCCGAGGCGAGAAGCCCACGGGCGAGCTTTAACGACGTCGTCGCGAGCCCGCCCAGAACGGGCGGGAATTCGTGCGTATATATCAGGACCTTCATGCGTTGGAGCCGCGCCTTCGGGCGCCACCGTCCCGCCGTCCCCCCGGGCGGCCCTGATTGCGCTTCATTGTATAATACACTATATTTCATGGCTGAATCGGCGGCCTGTACGGATACCCCCAACGCCCGGCAAGGTAAGGACTTCGGCGGCGCTATGCAAGAAAAGCGGAAGTCGGGAGAGACATATGAACGAGCTCGAAATGGAACTCCTCAGGCACATGTGCACAGGCGGCGCAGGCCAGGGGAATACGAATACCGAGAAGCTTACGCGGAAGATCGTCGAGTCGAACCCAGGCCTCGACCACACGGAGACGAAGATAAAGGTAGTCCAAACCCTCAAGGACCTCCACGACAAGGGGCACAGACAGATAATGACCGTCGGCTGGGAGCTCGGGGACGAATTCCTCTACATCTGCACGAACATTATCGAATGAGCGTCGCCCGCTCCGGCCCCCGGACGGGACCGTTTGCAAATCCGCCGATCATTCCGAGCGATATATGACAGCACTCGATTACATCAGGATCATAGAGCTATCGGACGTCGAGCCCGACAATAAGGGCGCGCTCGAAGTTACCTTTGCAATCGAATTTTCGGACGACAGGGAATTCAGCGAGTCGAAACCGGGCGTCATCACGTTTAAAATGTCGGACGTCATCGACACTTCGGGGCTCGGGCGTGAAGACGTGCGCAAGATTGCGGTCGGCCTCGTCAGCGAGATTTTCGTCAGGGAAAAAGACGAGGAAGGCTTCATAGACATTTATCACGTAGAGGGCCAGACGCTCGCCGAATGGCTCCTCGCCAACACCCCCTATTTAAACCAGTAGGCTTAACCGCGCGCCCGCCGCGCCGGTATTCCGGATAGCAGTAAACACCCCTGGCCCGGCCCCCCGTTTCCTTTAACAATATCTCGCAACCCACCGGAATACGTCTCTTTTATAAATTTCCGGACAGGAGTTAATCCCTCTTTAATATCCGAGCGCATTCGTGTATAATCAGTTCGAGCGGCTTAAGTAATTTACTTAGTTCTTTGACAACCAGAAACCTAGAAGCACATCCGGTCTGCCGGTTCCCGGTTCGGCATGGACCAGCCCGGCATGGATCAAAATAGTTTTTGTCTCTCTAGGAGGTATAAGGCATGGCGATTAGGTATTCCCTGGTGGTTCTTTTTGTATTTCTCCTTCCTGTAACTGCTTTCACAGCGAGCAAATACACCGTAAAAAAAGGAGACAACCTTTACGACCTGGCTTTAAAATTCGGCGTAACCGTTGAAGACCTGAAATCCGTCAATAATCTGGAAAACAACAGATTGGATATAGGCGATGTTTTGACTGTCCCTAATTCAGGCGGTTCGGCCGAGACAAGAAGCAATGCAGAGGATGGCAGCACTAATAAAGAGTACGTAGTAAAGAAAGGCGACACCCTGGGCGAAATAGCCGAAAAACACGGCGTATCGACAGCGGCTTTACAGAACGAAAACGGATTAAGCAGCACAAAACTACAAATCGGGCAAAAACTTGTAATCCCTTCCGGAAAGAATCCAGTCATAAAAAGCGTAAAAGCGGCGCCGGCAACGGACGAAGTGTCCCAAGGGCCCGCAAAGGCCCCGGCCCCCGCCCCCACAATCCCGGCGACCTACACGGTCAAAAACGGCGACACGCTCGGCCACATAGCGGCGAAATACGGCATGTCGAGCCGCGAGCTCAAGGCCGGGAACGGGCTGAAAACGGATAAGATAAGCGTCGGCCAAACCCTCCGGATCCCAGGCGGCGTGCCCGCGGCGAAGGCCCCCGAGGCCGCGCCCGCCGAGGTAAAGGCTGTCGAAGTAAAGACTGCCGAAGCCCCGGTTAAGAAAGCCCCCGCGGGCGGCGTATACGTCGTCCGGAAGGGCGACACCCCGAGCGGCATAGCGGAGAAGCTCGGCGTCGGCACCAGCGACTTAATAAAACTGAACGACATCGACAGCAAGAGCCTCCGGATAGGACAGGAGCTCATCGTCCCCGGTTCCGCGGGCGCGGTCACGGCTGCCGCCGAAACGGCCCCCGTCCCCGTGAAGGCCGAAGAAGCCGAGGCTGAAAAGCCCGCGGCGGAGCCCGTAAAACCCGCTCCATCGACAATCACCTATTACACGGTCTCGAAGGGCGACACGCCGGGGGGGATCGCGCGGAAGCTCGGCGTAAGCACCAGGGACCTCGTCGAGCTCAACAGCATAGACAGCAAAAACCTCCGCATAGGGCAAAAGCTCGTGGTGCCCGGCTCGGTGAAGCCGGCCGAGGCCGTCGAGACGGCTAGCGCGGACGAAAAGCCCGCTCCCTCTTCCGCCGACAGCGCCCCCGAGGCCCCCGACGCATACACTGTGCGTAAGGGCGACACACTCGGCGGGATCGCCGGCAGGTTCGGCATTTCGGTAAGCGAGCTCAAGAAAATGAACGGGCTTAAGAGCAATAATATCCGCATCGGGCAGGAGCTCGCCCTCACGTCGGCATCGCCCGCGAAATCCGAACCCGCGGACCCGGCAGTCGCCGACAAATTCAACGGCAGCCACAAGGTCGCAAAAGGCGACACGCTCGGACGGCTCGCGATTAAATACGGCGTATCGCAGAGCGAGCTCAAAAAAGCGAACGGCCTTAAGAACAGCAACATCAGGATCGGGCAGACGCTGAAGGTCCCCGGCCCGGTAAAGAAGGACGTCATAGTCGTGGCCGAGCCCGCGGTCACCGCGGCCGAAGCCGTTTCGGCCCGGGTCCCGGAAGAGACCGCCTCCACCGGGGTATACATAAAGAAGAGATACGTGGTCAAGGAAGGAGATACCCTCGGCGGGATCGCATCCGGCTTCGGCGTAACGGTAGACGAGATCAAAAAGGCGAGCGCATTAAAATCCGACCGGATAGGCAAGGGCGACATACTCCTCATCCCCGTGCCGCAGGAAAAGGTTACGTCGTCCCGCTACACGGTGGCCAGGGGCGACACACTCGGCAGGATAGCGAGCAGGTTCGGGGTTTCGGTAAGCGAGCTCAAGAAGGCGAACGGCCTCAAGGGCAACACCTTGAGGGCCGGGGCGAAGCTCAACATCCCGGGAATCACCGAGGCCCCCGACGCCGAGCCCGCGCTCGAAGTGGGCGCGAAGGTGATAGCGACGGCCAGCCCGAAGCGTGAATACGTCGTCGAAAAAGGCGACACCCTCGCGAGCGTAGCGGCCAGGTACGGCATCACGATAACCGCACTCAAGACCGAGAACGACATCGAAGGCAGCACCATAAACCCGGGACAGGTGCTCCACATCCCGACCATCCCCGGGCAGGATACCGCCTACGTCGCGGTCGCCGACAAGAGCACCATCCAGTCCGGCGGCAAGAGCGCCGCCGGTGCATCCGACGACGACGAGGTAAAGAACGGAAGGTTCTCCAAGGAGAGCATAATACAGGTGGCGAAGAAATACCTCGGTGCACCGTACAAATTCGGCGGCAACGATTTCATCACGGGCATAGATTGCTCGGGCTACGTCAAAAAGGTTTTCAGCAGGTTTAACGTCAACCTCCCCCGTACGGCGAGGGACATCTACTACAGGTCGGGCAAGAGCGTCAAGAGAGACGAGCTCGACACCGGCGACCTCGTATTCTTTATCACGTACGCGAAATATCCCTCCCACGTCGGCATCTACATGGGGAACGACGAATTCATCCACGCGTCGTCTGCGTCCCGCAAGGTGACGATAGACAACATCAACAAGCAGTACTACAGGAAGAGATACATCGGCGCGAAGAGGGTCCAGCTTTCCGGGCTCTTCTACGACGAGATGAGCAAAGGGTACGGCGGCTTCGATAAGAACTGACGCCCCCCGGTACGCCGGGCGGCGCACGAACCTGACGCGCTCCGCGAGGCGCGGCGTACCCGGGCCCGGGATATCGTCCGCGCGAGGGGCCGCTCCACCGCCCCGGCGCTTCCGTAAAATCAAAGGCCGGCACGGTCCGTCCATTGAAAGACCGGCCGCCGTGATTATATTATTGTGAACCGCGTCATGGACCATCATCTGGACAGCTTCAGGGAATTTCTCCTCTCCGAAAGAAATTACTCGCAACACACCGTCAAGGCCTACATGACCGACGTCGGCGAATTCGTCGGCGTTGCCAGGCAAAAAAAGCTCATCCCCGGGGAGGGCGACCCATTCGACGTCCGGACGCTCGACGAGGCCCCCGTAAGGGCCTATATAGGATGGCTTTACACGCGGAACAAGAAGGTATCGATTTCGAGGAAGCTCTCTTCCGTAAGGGCATTCTTCGAGTTCCTGATGAAGACCGGGGCGGTGAAGCTGAACCTAGCAAAGCTCGTCCCGACGCCCCGGGGCGAAAAGAGGCTCCCGTCGTTCCTCACGGTGGACGAGGTCGTAAAGCTCCTCGACACGGTGTCCGGCGACGGCGCGCTCGACGCCAGGGACAGCGCCATACTGGAGCTCCTCTATTCGAGCGGCCTCAGGGTAAGCGAGCTGGCCGGGGCCGACGTCGGCAACCTCGACCTCGCCGCCATGACAGTAAGGGTGCTCGGCAAGGGGAGGAAGGAAAGGCAGGTGCCCGTGGGCTCACGGGCCGCTGAAGCCATAAAGAAATACCTCGCCCACAGGCTGGACATGAAGCCCGGCGGCGACCAGCTCTTCGTCAATTCGAGGGGCGGCAGGCTCACGGTAAGAAGCGTGGACAGGATAATAAAGAAGCGCGCGATAGCCGCCGGCATACCGAAGAACGTGAGCCCCCACGTGCTCAGGCACTCGTTCGCGACCCACCTTTTGGGCGGCGGGGCCGACCTCCGGGCGATCCAGGAAATGCTCGGACACGCGAGCCTTTCCACGACTCAAAGGTATACTCATACTTCGATAGAAAAATTAATGGAGATATACGACAAAACTCATCCCAGAGCATAGACATGGAACAATTTCACGGAACGACGATAGTATGCGTAAAGATCAAGGACGGCGTCGCGATGGCCGGGGACGGCCAGGTGACGCTCGGGCACTCCGCCGTAAAGCACACAGCCAAGAAGGTGAGGAAGATATTCGAGGGCAAGGTGCTCGTGGGCTTCGCGGGGGCCACGGCCGACGCCATGACCCTCTTCGACAAGTTCGAGGCGAAGCTCGAAGAATACAGGGGCAACCTCCGCCGCGCGGCCGTAGAGCTCGCGAGGGATTGGCGGACGGACAGGATACTCCGGCGGCTCGAAGCGCTCCTCGCGGTGGCGGACAGGGACAGCATGTTTCTTATCTCCGGGAGCGGCGACGTGCTGGAGCCCGACGACAACGTAATAGCCGTGGGCTCGGGCGGCGCGTTCGCGCAGGCAGCGGCCAAGGCGCTCAGCAGGTTCTCGGACCTTTCCGCGCGGCAGATAGCCGAGGAATCCCTCAAGATAGCGTCCGAGATATGCATTTATACGAACGATAAAATCACTGTAGAGGAACTTTGACAAAATGAGCAACGAAACGTTTTTCACCCCGAGAGAGATAGTCTCGGAGCTCGACAGGTACATCATAGGCCAGAACAAGGCCAAGCGCGCGGTATCGATCGCGCTCAGGAACCGCTGGCGACGCCAGCGCGTCTCCCCCGAGCTCAAGGACGAGATAGCTCCCAAGAACATACTCATGATAGGCCCGACGGGCGTCGGCAAGACCGAGATCGCGAGGCGCCTCGCCCAGCTCGCACAGGCACCGTTCCTGAAGGTCGAGGCATCGAAGTTCACCGAGGTCGGCTACGTCGGAAGGGACGTCGAATCGATGATAAGGGACCTCACCGACATCGCCATCAAGATGGTGACAGACGAGGAGAAGCAGACCGTACGCACGAGGGCCGAGGACATGGCCGAGGAAAGGATGCTCGACCTCCTCTTCCCCGCGCCCCAACCCCCCCAGGCCCATCAGCCCCAGCCGGCCGAGCCGGCGCAGGCCGAGTCAAGCAGCGAAACGCGCGAGAAGCTTCGGAAGCTCCTCCGCGAAGGGAAGCTCGACGAAAGGTTCGTGGACATCGAGGTCACGTCCAAGAACTTCCCCATACAGGTGTTCTCGCCGTCCGGCCTCGAGGAAATGGACGTCAACATATCCGACATGCTCGGGAACCTCTTCCCCAAAAAGACCAAGAAACGCAAGGTCCGCGTCCCCGACGCGATGGAAGTGCTCATACAGGAAGAGGCGCAGAAGCTCATCGACATGGACAACGTCATCAAGAAATCCATAGAGAGGGTCGAGCAGTCGGGAATAATCTTCATCGACGAGATAGACAAGGTCGCGGGACGCGAAAGCTCCGCCGGGCCCGACGTATCGAGAGAGGGCGTCCAGCGGGACCTACTTCCGATAATCGAGGGCTGCACCGTCAACACGAAGCACGGCATGGTGAAAACGGACCATATACTCTTCATCGGCGCGGGGGCGTTTCACGTCTCCAAGCCCTCCGACCTCATCCCCGAGCTACAGGGCAGGTTCCCGATAAGGGTGGAGCTAGAGCCGCTCACGACGGATGATTTCATAAAGATTCTCACACAGCCGCGCAACGCCTTGATCAAACAGTACGTCGAGCTCCTTAACACGGAAAACATAGACCTCGACTTCTCGGACGACGCGATAATGGAAATAGCCGAGACGGCCCACACCGTGAACGAGTCCATGGAGAACATCGGCGCGCGAAGGCTGCATACCATAATGGAGCGGATGCTCGACGAGATATCCTTCAACGCCCCCGACATGGGCCACGAAAAGATCACGATCGACGCAAATTACGTCAGGGAAAAAATAGCCGACATCGTAAAGGACAGGGACCTCAGCAGGTACATACTCTAGGCGCGCACGGGCGATTCCGGCGCGCCGTGTTTTCGGGAGACGCGGTTACCCGACCGGGGTTTGCCAGAGGACGTTCCCGACGAAGAACGGGCCCAGGCTTTCGAGGTACATCGATGTCTGCTTCGTCCCGCGCATCGTCTCGATGAGTATCGAGAGGGGATACAGCTTCTCGCCGAGGACGGCGATAACGAAGTCGTTGTCGTTCTTGTCGAGCCCGTGACTGGCGAGCCGTATGTCCGTCCCGTAACCCGCCTGGCCGAACTTGAACCCCACCTTGCCGTGCTCTCCCAGCACCGAGCGCCGCTCGTCCTCGGAAAGGGTCTCGAAAAGCTTGTTACGCTGGAGCGGGTACCATATCGCCCATTTGAGCGCGGGGTTCAGCACCTTCTCGCGCGGCCCGTGGACGAGGGTCCTTTCGAGGTCGGCCTCGTATCCGAGGGAATACGTCCTCCCGAGCATCGTGTATTCGGGCTTCGGCACAAGCCCGGTGAAGGCCGGACGCGCAAGGAATTCACGGAGCTCGCCGACGAAGAAGCCCGGGTCCTCGTTCACGGCGAGAAGCCCGACGCCGTAGGGGTCGTTTACGTCGGCGTAGAGGACGAGGTCCATGCCCGAGCCTTCGAGCTCCTTTATTATCTTCCCTGTATCGAGGCACCCCCCGAACGCGAGGAGCTGCATCAACATCCGCCTGTCCGACGACAGCACGGTACCGTCCTTCGCCCTCCCCTTTTCGCTTATATCCAGAACCGGATTATCGTTTGCGTCTTGCATCGTTCACTCCTTTCGGTGAAGTAATATAACAGCATAAAAGCCGCGTGGCGATTCGGAAATTTCCGAAAACCGGGGCCCGGCCGCCCCCCGTTTCATAAGTGTCCGTCGATTTTAGGCAACTTTAAGGCCGGGTTATTGTCGGGACGAGGTTCCGGCGGGGTTTTCTTCCCGGTCGGCCTTTCCGCTGGCCAAAAAGATTTTATTGGCATAGAACCATATTTATCTTATAATAATCAGCTTTATTTACCGGCGCGACAGGATAGATGAAAAACCTCATTCAAAAAGCTAAAACACTCGTCGAGGCGCTCCCTTATATCGAGGAGTTTTACGGCGAAACGATAGTAATAAAATACGGCGGGAGCATCGGCGACGACGACCTCCACGACTTCGCGCGCGACATCGTGCTGATGACATTCGTGGGCATACACCCCGTGGTCATACACGGCGGCGGCCCGCAGATCGGAAGCCATCTGAAGAAGCTCGGCCTCGAGTCCGAGTTCATAGCCGGCCTCCGCGTGACGGACGAGGTCACGATGGAAGTCGCCGAGATGGTGCTCGTCGGCAAGATAAACCCGAAGATAATCGAGGCGATACAGGCGATGGGCGGAAAGGCCGTCGGCGTTTCGGGGAAAGAGGGCAGGATGATCCTCGCCCGGAAGCTCAACCTCGACGTCTTCGCGGCCGAAAACGGCCTCGACATACCGCCGGGGTCCGACCTCGGCATGGTCGGCGAGGTGGAGTCCGTCAACCCTCACCTCATAAAAGTCCTCGAAGATGCGGGCTTCATCCCCGTGATCGCCCCCATAGGATTCGACAACGAAGGCAGGACGTACAACATAAACGCCGACCACGTGGCCGGGAAGATAGCCGGCGCGCTCAAGGCCGTGAAGCTCATACTGATGACGAACGTCCCGGGCATATTCGACAGAGAAAAGAACCTCCTTTCGAGTATCACCGAACCCGAAGCCCGCGAGCTCATAAGGCAGGAGGCGATCCAGGGCGGGATGATTCCAAAAGTCATGTGCGCCATAGAGGCCCTTCACGACGGGGTCGACAAGGTGCACATAATAGACGGCACGATAGACC
>JADLGH010000030.1 GCA_020849425.1 Candidatus Dadabacteria bacterium | reverse complement strand
GCTTATCTTCAAGCCGGGGGTAAAAACCGTCTTCACAGGGGATTCCCCGATCCCTCCGGTTTCAGGGGTAAGGACGAGGAGATACTTGCCGGATTCAGAAACGTCAGGGACGAGATAAAGACCTGGATAGAATCCGAGTTCGATAGAAACTAGTTTCGGAAAATCGGCTCGGCAGGGGGTTTAGAAACAAAAGATGATAAGACTGGAAGAAGAGATAAGCAAGCTCAAAAAGATGCTTTTCGAAATGGCGGCGTCCGTCGAGGAGATGATCGCCAAGAGCATAAAGGCCTTAAAGGACCGGAACATGATAATGGCCGAAGAGGTAATACAGGGCGATCAGAAGATAAACGAAATGGAAGTCGAGATCGACAACCAGTGCATAAGGATACTTGCGCTCTATCATCCCGAGGCCGCGGATCTCAGGACAGTGTCCATGATAATGAAGATAAACAACGACCTCGAAAGGATAGGAGACCACGCCGTCAACATCGCCGAGAAGACCATATACCTCGCCGACAAGCCGCCCGTAAAGCCGCTTATCGACATACCGAAAATGGCAGACAAGGCGATACAGATGCTCCAGGAGTCGCTCGACGCATTCGTGAACAAGGACGCCGAGCTCGCGGTGGACGTGTGCAAGAAGGACGACGACGTCGACGCGCTCGAGCCGCAGATAGTCCGCGAGCTGATTACGTACATGATCTCCGACCCGCAGACGATAGACCGCTCGCTCGCTTTAATACTTATCGCGCGCGAGATAGAAAGGGTGGCGGACCTCGCGACGAACATAGCCGAGGACACCTACTATATAGCGAGCGGGAAGATGCTGAAGCACCATACGCTCGAAAAGAGCTAGGCTCGGCGCCGGGGCCGGAAACCCTCCCCGCCGCGACGCCGCCCCGCCGAAGACGGCCCCTTCTTGAAAAGCTCCGGCATGTGTATAAACTCTTAGCGTCTTTAACCCCCGGGAACGGCTGAATGCAGTTAAAAGATCTCTATCTATACGGAAAGGCGCACATGGCGCGGCACTACATCGAAAACCCGTCGCGCGAAACCTATCTCCTTCTCAGGAATTCCGAGGTTCTAAGGGATTTTACCGAGGTTTTCACGTCGTCCGACAGGGAGCCCGAGCCCCGCAAAATCGAGAAATTCTACGAGCTCCTCGAAAGGCGCATAAAGCACGAGCCCCTGGCCTATATCTCGGGAGAAAAGGAGTTTCATTCGAGGCCGTTCGCCGTAAACGGGAGCGTCCTTATACCGAGGCCCGAAACGGAGCTCCTCGTGACGGAGGCCCTGGGCGCTGCGCTGGGGGCGGGAGAGCCCGCCATACTGGACGTAGGCACGGGCAGCGGCTGCGTCGCCGTCACGCTCGCCTGCGAGCTCCCCGGCGCGAAGGTTTATGCGTCCGACATATCGCCCGATGCGCTCGATACGGCCCGGGCCAACGCGGAGAGACACACGGCCGCCGGGGCCGTAAGGTTCATTCTCGGGGACCTTACGGAGCCCTTTAAAGGGCGTTCGTTCGACATGGTCGTGTCGAACCCGCCGTACGTAAGCCCGGCGGAATACGAAGTCCTCGACCCGTCGGTGAAAGACTACGAGCCCGGGCTCGCCCTCGTCTCGGAAGATGACGGCCTCTCGCACATAAAGCGCATAATCCGGGGCTCGGCGCGCATATTGAAGAAAGGCGGCTGGTGCATGGTCGAGGCGGGTTACGCGCAGTCGGCCCGCGTCCGGGCACTTTACGAAGAGGCGGGATTCGGGGATATTTCATCGGTCAAGGATATTTCCGGCATTGAGAGGGTAATAAAAGCGAGATGGAAAAAATAATAGTCGAAGGCGGGAAAAGGCTCCGGGGAGAGATAGACGTAAGCGGCGCCAAGAACGCCGTCCTGCCCCTCATGGCTGCGTGCATACTCGCCCACGGGGAAAGCACCCTTAACAACGTCCCCGACCTCGCCGACGTGAGGACGATGGCCAGGCTCCTCCAGATAATGGGGGCCGGGGTCGAGTTCGAAAACGGCAGGATGTCCATAGACTCCTCCGGCATGAACAGCTGGGAAGCGCCTTACGATCTGGTAAAGACGATGAGGGCGTCCGTCCTGGTTCTCGGCCCTTTAACGGCCAGGTTCGGCAGGGCGCGCGTATCGCTCCCCGGCGGCTGCGCCATAGGGGAAAGGCCGATAGACCAGCACTTAAAAGGCCTCGCCATCCTTGGGGCCGACATCGAAATAGAAGAGGGATACGTCGAAGCCGTGGCCCCGGTCCTCACGGGTGGCATAATACCGTTCGACATCTCGACCGTTACAGGCACCGAGAATCTCATACTCTCCGCCGCGCTCGCCGAGGGCGAAACGATCCTCTTAAACGCCGCGTGCGAGCCCGAGGTGTCCGACCTCGCCAACGCGCTCAATCAAATGGGCGCAAATATAAAGGGAATCGGTACCGACATAATAACGATCAGCGGGGTAAAAGAGCTTTCGCCGCTCAGGGACTACGACGTCATGCCCGACAGGATAGAGGCCGGGACTTACATGATAGCCGCCGCCGTCACGCGCGGCGACCTCCTCGTCAGGAACTGCAGGTTCGAGAACATGGGCGCCCTCATCGGGAAGCTCATAGAGATTGGCGTACGCGTGACGAGGGAAAGCGGCGGAATCCGCGTAAGCTCTGACGGACACGTAAAAAGCATAGACATTACCACGCTCCCCTACCCCGGTTTCCCGACGGACATGCAGGCGCAGATGATGACGCTCATGAGCACGGCGGACGGGCTCAGCGTCCTTACGGAAACGATATTCCCCCAGCGCTTCCTCCACGCCGGCGAGCTCAGGAGAATGGGGGCCGACATAAAGCTCGTCGGCAACAGCGCGGTCGTAAGGGGCGTAGGCGCCCTTAGCGGCGCGCCGACCATGGCGAGCGATCTCAGGGCCAGCGCGTCTTTGGTGCTCGCGGGCCTCGCGGCCGGGGGAAAGACAGAAATATCCAGGGTTTATCATCTGGACAGGGGTTACGACAAGCTCGACAGCAAGCTCGAAACACTCGGAGCCAGCATCTGGAGGGAAAAGGAATGATTACACTTGCGCTTGCCAGGGGGAGGCTCCTCGACGAAGAGGTCGCGCTCCTTACAAAAGCGGGATACCCCGTCGGGAATATGATAAAGGATTCGCGTAAGCTCATATTCGAGTATCCGAATCTCAACATGAGGATATTCATCATCCGACCGACCGACATACCGTCCTACGTCGAGTACGGCGCCGCCGACTGCGGCATCGTCGGCATGGATACGCTGATGGAGGAAATTCATTCGCTCTACGAGCCGCTCGACCTCGGCATCGGGAAATGCAAGCTCGTGGTCGCGGCCCCGAACGGCTTTCAGTACCCCACGACGAAATCGCTCCGCGTAGCCACGAAGTACCCGAGGCTGACGAGGGAATATTTTTCGGGGAAGGGAATCGGCGCCGAGATAGTAAAGCTCTACGGCTCGGTCGAGCTCGCTCCCATAGTGGGCCTTTCCGACGTCATAGTAGACCTCACGGCGACGGGCGAGACGCTCAGGAAAAATAATCTCATGGAGCTCGAGACGATAGCCGAAGTCACCGCCAGGCTCGTCGTCAACAGGGTCAGCATGAAGGTTAAATCCGAAGAGATAAAAGAGCTCATCGGGAAGCTCAAGAAAGTGAGATAACGGCGCTCCGGCCCGCGCTTAAACGGCCCGGAGACGCCCGGCCGAACCCCAAAGCCGTACATACGACATTCTCCCTGTTTAATCTTAAGAACGGATTAAGGCCCGCCCCCTGGGTTAAAAAGAACTTTCATACTCCTGCGCTTTTCGTTAGACTTAATTGTTGTGCCTTTCGCCTGAATCCGCCGTCCCGGCGCGGCGCGGCAACCAAAGGGAGAACCACCATGGAAGCAAAGACCAAAATCCGCGGGCAGGAAAACCCCGAAGAGGAAAAAAGATACGACGACGCGGGCATCCCGGAAAGGGACCGCCTCACGGAAAGCTACAGGAGAGTGAGGGACTTCTCGCTCTTCCTGTCGGCCCCGCTCGAAACCGAGGACTTCGTCATACAGTCGATGCCCGACGCGAGCCCGACGAAGTGGCACCTCGCTCACACGAGCTGGTTCTTCGAGACTTTCGTACTGTCCAAGGCCGATAAAAAATACAAGTCACCGAGTCCGCAGTACGCATATCTTTTCAATTCATATTACTTACAGGCCGGGGAAAGGCACCTCCGTCCTAAGCGCGGGCTGATATCGCGGCCGACCGTCAGGGAAACGTTCGACTACAGGCGTCACGTGGACGAGCACATGATGCGCTTTTTCACCGGGGCAAGCGAAAAGGAATGGAAGGAGCTCGCGCCTTCGATCGAGATAGGAATACACCACGAGCAGCAGCACCAGGAGCTCATAGTCACCGACATCAAGCACGTATTTTCCGAAAACCCGCTCCGCCCCGTGTACAGGGGCGGCGAGGGGAGCAGGGGCTCACGGACGAAGGCCGGGAACGAGTGGGTCCCGTTCGACGGCGGGATACACACGATCGGCCACGAGGGCGGCGGCTTCGGCTACGACAACGAATACCCGTCCCACAAGGTATACCTCGAACCTTTCAGAATAAACTCGAGGCCCGTGACGAACCGCGAATACATGGAATTCATGGAGGACGGCGGCTACGAGAACGGCGCGCTATGGCTCTCCGAGGGCTGGGCCAGGATTCAGTCCACCGGGTGGAATTCGCCGTTCTACTGGGAAAGGGACGGAGAGGGGTGGCGTTATTTCACACTCTCCGGCATGCGCGACGTGGACCCCGACGAGCCCGTCTGCCACGTCTCTTATTTCGAGGCCGACGCCTTCGCAAGGTGGGCCGGCGCGAGGCTCCCGACCGAAGCCGAATGGGAAGTCGCAGCGGCCGGCGTCCCCGTGGAGGGGAACTTCGTCGAGGAAAAGGCGTTTCATCCCGTCCCCGCAGGGGCCTCGGGCGAGGGGCCGCTCATCCAGATGTACGGGGACGTCTGGGAGTGGACGCAGAGCGCATATGCATCTTATCCGGGGTTCAAAACCCTCCCCGGCGCGCTCGGGGAATATAACGGAAAGTTCATGTGTAACCAGTTCGTCCTCAGAGGCGGCTCGTGCGCGACGTCCGAAACGCACATAAGAAAAACGTACAGGAATTTCTTTCCGCCCGATGCGAGATGGCAGTTTATGGGTATAAGGCTGGCCTCGGACGACGTATAATTAATAATAGCGGGGAATCCCGAACGGGTTTTTCTCCATCTTACTTATATAAGGCCATGAACAAGAACCTCCTCAGAGTCGAAAAATACGAGCCGGAAGTCGAGGCTCTCATTGACGAGGTGGTAGACGGGTTTACCTCCAGGCAAAAACAGCTCCCCTGCAAGCTCTTTTACGACAAGGAGGGCTCTTCCCTCTTCGACGAGATTTGCACGCTCGACGAGTATTATCTCACCCGCACGGAGCGTGCGATAATGCGGGACAATATAGGCGCGATCGCGAACACGATCGGCGAAAACAGCCTTCTGATTGAGCTCGGAAGCGGGAGCAGCAGGAAAATCAGGCTCCTTTTAGATAACCTTAAGAACCCCGCCGGATACGTGCCGATAGACATATCCGAAGAGCACCTCGTCGATTCCGTAAGGTCGCTCGCGAACGATTATCCCGACCTCAGAATAATGCCCGTCTACGCGGACTACACGCAGCTCGTCAAGTTCCCCGACTTCGACTTCCCCTATTCGCGTAAGGTCGTATACTATCCGGGCTCTACTATCGGCAACTTCTCACCGCCTGCGGCGAGGCGCTTCATGAAGAACATCGCCGGGTGGAGCGGAAGGGGAAGCGGGCTTCTGATAGGCGTCGATCTCGTCAAGGACAAAGGGGTTCTCGAAAGGGCGTACAACGACGGCAGGGGCGTCACCGCAAAATTTAATCTCAACATACTCAAGAGACTCAACCGCGAGATCGGAACGGATTTTAACCTCGGGAAGTGGGAGCACTACGCCCGTTACGATTCGTCCAAGAACCGTATAGAGATGCACCTCCGGAGCCTCGCCGACCAGATGGTGCACGTGAACGGCTCCGTTTTCGGCGTGAAAAGGGGCGAGACCATACTCACGGAATATTCTTACAAGTACACGCTCAAGGGTTTCAAGGAGCTCGTCTCCGGCTCCTTCGCAGTCGAAAAGGTCTGGACCGACGTCGACATGAACTTCAGCGTCCAGTATCTTACAGTCCTCTAAATCGTCCGAACGAAACCCGGGGCGTCTCGAAAAGCCATGAATAAGGAAAGAGAAGAAAGCGGACGCGAGTCCGTGCTGGATTATCCGGAAAAGCCGCGCGTCGAAGAGACGCCCGTACACGTGGAGGTATTCTTCAACAATATCCTCGTCGCCGATTCCTCCGGGGTGAAGAGGGTCGCGGACAAGGGGATGCCGCCCGTGTACTACATTCCCGCCGAAGACGTCGAGATGAAATACCTCTCGAAGAGCGGCAGGACCTCGCACTGCAAGTGGAAGGGCGAGGCCTCTTACTATAATCTCCGGGTTCACGACGCGGAAGCCGTGCACGCGGCCTGGTCTTACGAAGATCCGAAACCGGATTATGGAGATATAAGCGGCTACATTGCTTTTTATTCCGAGCCCATGCAGGCCTGCTACGTCGACGGCGAGCTTATAGAGCGCCACCCCGGCAAACACGGGGGCGGATGGGTAACATCGGGGCTGGAAGACGTACACGGCGGCGACTGAGATTCAGCCGGGGGCGCAGGCCCCGCTAGTTCGGGACAGGCAGCTTAAGCCCGGGGCTCGCCGTCTGGTACGAGCCGAAGTCGAGCGCCATGCTGAGCCCCCTTATCGTCACCTTCGCCTTTTTGAGCGTGTCGTCTTTATTCTCGAAAACAAATTCCGTTTTGAACTCGAAGCCGCTCGCGCCCGCTTCGGGCCCCGCGTTGTCGAGGTAATAAAGGTATGTGTACTTGAGCGTCTCCTCCGACTCTTCGATCTTATAGGGCTTCCCGAGTGTTTCCGTTATGTATTCGAGCTTCGGTATCTCGTCGGGGCCGGCCCCCATGAACTCCGTGCTCGCGCTTTTGCTGAACTTGTTCACTTCGGCATTGCCCATCGAGGCGAACATCCTCTTTAAGACCGGGATAGAGAGATATTTCAGAAAACGCTCCGGAAACGCGACCTCGGTCAGCATGCCTTCCTTCATCGTCATAAGGAGCGGGATGTCGAACTCGCCGTTCTCGTCGCCGCCAGAGAGATACTGCTTTTTCAGTATGTAAGTCCAGAGCTCGGATTCCTCCCCCGCCCTCTTCGTCGTGGGGCCGTTTTTCATCAGCCATATTATGTCGTCCGATTCGAGAACGGGATTTAAGAATGTGAGCGTGAGGCCGCCTTCGTCACCGAGCTCGAAATTACGGTCGAAATCCTGAAACTGGTTCTGGACCTTGTAGAGCCTCATGAAAACGCATCCGGACACGAGCAATAAAAGCGCCAGAGCCGCCACGCTGAAGAGAGCTCTTCTCGGATTCATTCCGTGTATACTCCAGGGGAAAGGCAGGACACGTAAGTCATCACTAAAATATACCGGAACATGCGGTTTAAGGGTGATACGGGGCTACGCTTCAAAATGGGCCAAAAACAGAAAAACGGGAGTATTTCTCTATCAAGAAATACTCCCGTTCTCTTAAAGGAGGATGGAGGATGATTTTTAAGTATACCGTTTAACTTTAGTTATAAAAGTAAAGTATGGCACTTTAAATGTCAAGGAATTATTTCGCATAATTTATCCGATTTGTAAAGAAGACGTCCAGTTTTCCGATAACACACTACGATCATTGCAAATATTCCCGCGGTAAATGTCATCTTTTTTATAATAAATATGTCGTTTTTGAACGATAATTCATTAGGATTTTCGTAAAGAGAAAATTTTACACCGCTGAGGCAGGCGATATCGCGGCTCGGCGGCCCGGCAATTGATAATTTCTCAGCATCGATTACATTGTTTTCAGGGGTAAAACGCCAATGAGTTCACTCACCCTGCTCTCTCCCGCAAAGATAAACCTGACCCTCGAAGTCCTCCGGCGGCGCGAGGACGGCTACCACGAAATAAGGTCCATAGTGCAGCCGATAGACCTTTTCGACGAGGTAAGGCTCGAGCCCGCCCCCGACGATATCGAGCTTTCTACCAGCGGCACGGATATCCCCTCCGGCGAGGACAACCTGGCCTGGAAGGCGGCTGCGCTCTACTTCAGGGAAAGCGGCGTCGACGCCGGGGTAAAGATAGAGCTCAGGAAAAAAATCCCGGCAGGCTCGGGGCTCGGCGGCGGCAGCGGCAACGCGGCGGCCGTGCTCACGGGGCTCAACAAAATGTACGGCGCGTTTACGGACGACGAGCTTATCCGGATGTCGCCCGTCCTCGGGGCCGACGTGCCGCTTTTCATACGCCCGGCGACGGCGCTCGTCGAAGGCATCGGCGAGAAGCTGACGCCCCTCCGGGGCTTTCCGCTCTTTTACTACGTCATACTCTGCCCGAACGTCAACGTCTCGACGGCAATGGTGTACAGAAAATGGGACGAGCTGCACGAAGGCAAGGGCGGCGGGGCGCGCGAGGACGCCGACATCGGGAAAACAATCGAAGCGTTCAAGGATCTCGAAGAAGGCTTTTCCCTCAGAAACGACCTCGAAGCCCCGGCGGACACGCTCTATCCCGAGATAAAGGCGTTCAGGGAGATACTATCGTCGCTCGACGCGAAAGACGTCAGGATGACGGGGAGCGGCGGGGCTGTATTCGCCGTCTTCAAGGACGAGGCCGGGGCCCAGGTGCTCTACGAGTACCTCAAGACCAGCCCGACGTTCAGGGTTTTCATGGTGAAGGGGATAAAGGGAAGGCACAGGCTTATCTGACCCCGCCCATGCCCGGAATTCCGGGGATTGTGTAGAATAGAACCATCGCAACCGCATCAAGGAGGACCGCCCGTGATCTACTCTCTCGGAGACAGGAAGGTCGAAATAAAAGGCGGCGATTTCTATATCGCCGACAGCGCCGTCGTCATAGGATCGGTGGTGCTGCATAACAACGTGAGCATATGGTTTAACGCCGTGCTGAGAGGCGACAACGATCCGATAACGATTCACGAGGAGACAAATATCCAGGACGGCGTAGTGATACACACGGACGATGGGGTCCCGGCGACTATCGGCAAGGGCGTCACGGTCGGGCACAAGGTTATGCTGCACGGGTGCACCATAGGAGACAACAGCCTCATCGGGATAAACGCCGTCGTGCTCAATAACGCTCGTATCGGGAAGAACTGCATAATCGGCGCTAACTGCCTCATCACACAGGGAAAGGAAATCCCCGACAATTCGATGGTCATGGGCTCTCCCGGCAAGGTCGTGAGGGAAGTCACCCCGGAAGAGATAGAAGGCCTCAAATTCTCGGCCGAGCACTACGTCGCCAACTTCAAGCGCTTTAAAAAAGAGCTCGAAAGAGAGGATTAATCCCGCTCGGAATGAGGCTGTATCGAAGGCGCCCCGGCCTCGTCTATCGATTCGGCCCGCCGGGATACGCTGCAGTTTCCGCGGCCGGGTCGATACAACTACCTTCTTTCAGCGGCCATGACGAGCGTCCAGTAGAGAGTCGAGCGGCCCTGATAATTACCCCTTGCCATGCCTACCCCAAGCTCGCGGAGGTCCGGGTGCATTATAACGTCGCAGTGGCCCGGCGAATCGAGCCAGTTCTGAATTACGACCGAGCTGTTCTCGAGGCCGACGAGTATATTCTCGCCCCACGCGGCGGGCTGGTAGCCTTCCGCGATGAGCCTGTCCCCGGCGTTCGAGCCGTCCGTACCGGTGTGATCGAAGTACTGGTTCTCCACCATGTCTATGGAATGCGAAAGCGCGGACGCCTCTATCCTGTCGTCCCACGTTACGGGCGGGGCCGCGGGGAAGAAATCGTCGCCGCAGAACCTGTCCTCCGAGCGCGCTTCGTTAACCAGAAAAAGCATGGTCGCCTCGATTTCGTCCGGGGGAGGATCGTTCCCGGGGTCCGAGCTCCCGCCGCCGCCCCCGCCGGTGCTGTCGCACGAGGCCAGCATGATAATAAAAAGAATCAGTATGCCGTTTAACGTGAATGATTTTCCGATGGAGCTCCTCCTTCCCGCAAGATACGCCCTCCCGGGTCTGCCCGTACTTGAGCGCCGACGGGCCCGGGATTATCTCTAATTATACCTTTCGCCCGGGATTTTTCTTTATTTTTTAGGCCGGATTTATAGCCTGATTTTTGATTTCGTGTAATCTTATGATAGATTAATTGTCCTCTTGAATGTGGCCCCTTCGTCTAGCCTGGCCCAGGACGTAGCCCTCTCAAGGCTAAAACACGGGTTCAAATCCCGTAGGGGCTACCAATAGTCAGAGGGAGTTACAGCGGTTTCTCCAGCGACTCCTTTTCGTGATCACTCGGATGGTCCCTAATCGAGTCAAAATTCCTAGAATTTCAGTTGCCCTGACGACGCTCTCTTGAGGGCGAGAGTACCTCTCCCCACTGCCTTCGTCCCGGTCTCGGCTGCCTGAGCGCATACGCTATCCGCCCCCAGGTAAACCTGGACTTGTTCATGGCGAAATGCCTCCTGTTTGAATAAGTTATTTTGCCGGATTCCTCTACTCCTAACCGGCCCGGTTCTCGGGGAGAAGATTACCGGCTGAAGCGTGCGAATGGATTGAATCCTGAGACTTTACAACAAGGGTCTAGTATGTAAGATATTGAGTGAGCACCCGCTCAGTATTAACACATGTCAGGCTGAGACAAATAACTACAAACACTGACAAGAATTTCTCGATATTCGAATCTGCCTTCAGGTCGTTTTTTATCTTGGCTATGGTGTCATCTTTGTTTTATATGACATTGTGGACGGCTATATATACATTCAATCTCAAACTGAATTTTGAAAAAGTGGCGCCCACTATATGGCACGCGCACGAGATGCTGTTTGGTTATGCAGTTGCGGTAATAGCCGGTTTCATTTTAACGATAGAGAAATACAGATTCGGTGCGATCATAAGCAAGGAATCTGCTCTTATTTTATTAATAATTATCTGGATACTCGCAAGAATTTTCATCTCGTTGACATTAATTACGGATATTTCATGGAAGATGGGTGCTTTCCTTGACTGCCTGTTCATTCTGATTCTGACCGTAAGAATATCGTATCCGATAATAAAAGGGAAAGATCGAAAAAAAGCAGGGCTAGGTTTTCACTTGGCCCTCTTAACCGTGAGCAACTTCATATTCTACCTCGGCGTGTTTGGCGTGTTGTCATACGGTCAGTACTGGGGTACATACTCGGCTTTATTCCTGGTCATATCCTTAATTCTATTCATGGGGCGAATGATGATTCCTCTATTCATAAGGAGTGGACTCGGTTTCAGGTTCGAGCCCAGGAATTGGAGGATCATCGATACTCTGAGCCTTTTCTTCTTCGTTGTATTTTTCATCTTGAAGGTCTTTTTTACGAATGTAAGGCTTTTACCGATCGTTTCAGGATTACTTGCTTTGATTTATACAGTCAGATTGTATGGATGGTACTCGAACAGGATATGGGAGAAACCGACGCTCTGGGTCTTGTTCGTTGCTTACACCTGGATTGTCGTCGGGTTCGGTCTTCAATTCCTTTCTCCGTATTTCAATATATCCGACCTAATAGTGGTTCACAGCTTCACGTATGGCGCTATCGGTATGATGACAATCGGATTTATGTGTCACTTTATACTGGGCCATACGGGGAGGAACCTGCTTGTGCCGCCGAAGATTGCATTCTGGATTTTTATAGTCATGCTCGGGGGAGCTGTCGTAAGGGTCTTCTTTCCTATACTCGACGGCAGCAACTACTCGCTCTGGATCGCTATTTCACAAACTCTGTGGATTCTATCATTTCTTGCCTTTGCGATAACCTTCCTGCCAATGCTACTGGAGCCCAGAATAGGGATAAAGATGTGAATTTCGAATGCTGCGAAAAACTACGTCGCCGCTATGCCGCTATATTGGACAACCGATGAATCCACATGCCGTGCTCCCCGTAAATAGACGCCTGTTTGGCAATTCTCAAAAAAAGAGATGCATAAGCGGCTTGGTATTTCAAAATTGTTTTAACCTCGGGGGAATTAGCAGACCGGTTTCAATATACCCCGGGAGAACTAAATCCCTGAAGTTTTTTATCGGTATTGCTAAATACCGTCTGTATAGAAGCTTTTCGTTCCTCCTGCATTCACCGCTTCTTCAAGTCGGTTTAGTGCATGAATATAAGCAGCGGTTCTAATAGAAACCGATTCTCGTTGTGAAACTTCCAACACGTTCTTTGTTTCCTGCACCATCTTTTGTTTCAAACGCTTGTTTACTTTCCCCAGTGTCCAGTAGTGTCCGGTTCGGTTTTGTATCCATTCGAAATAACTCACCGTTACGCCCCCGGCGTTGGCTAATATATCGGGAATGATAATTACCCCGTTTTCCTCTAGTATCTCATCAGCGCCGGAAGCGATTGGCCCGTTTGCCACTTCAAAAACGTATTTTGCTTTTACAGCATTGGCGTTGACTTCGGTAATCTGATTCTCTAAAGCCGCCGGAATAAGCATATCAACATCCAGCGCCAGCAATTCTTCGTTATTTAGCGTTTGATGCTCAAGGATATTGCAAACGGAATCTTCACAGTAAACAGACTTAAGGTCACGAGTTGCATTTTTATATTTTCTGACGCTAGGAATATCCAGGCCGTTCTCTGAATATATGGCTCCTTTTGAATCACTGACCGCGACAATTTTGTAACCTGCTCTAAACAATAATTCGGCCAAAATTGAGCCGGCATTTCCAAATCCCTGGATTGCAACCGTTAACGAATCCTTTTTGCAGTTTTGTTCTTTCATCAGGGTTCGAATAACAAAAAATGACCCCAACGCCGTAGCGGTATCCCGTCCAACGCTACCCCCCATGCTCAAAGGTTTTCCAGTGATAACGGCCGGAGTAATTTTCCTGTGGATTATGCTATATTGATCCATCATCCAGCCCATAATCATCTGGTTTGTGTAAACATCCGGCGCCGGTACATCTACATCCGGACCGATAAAATCAGCCACTGCGTTTATATAACCGCGGCTTAACCTCTCCAGCTCAAATTTTGAAATGCTCTTCGGGTCTACCGTTACGCCCCCCTTCCCTCCGCCGAAAGGCAAGTTTAAAACAGCGCATTTAAAAGTCATCAAATAGGCAAGCAGCTCGACTTCTTCGATCGAAACATCGGGGTGGAATCTGATCCCCCCTTTCGCCGGCCCTCTGGTATTATTGTAAATTACTCGATACCCTTGAAAATTCTTTAAATCCCCATTATCCATACGTACGGGTATAGAAACCTTTAAACTTGATTTGGGATATTTCAAGCGCTCCACAGTATCATCCGAAATCGTAGTGTGGCTTAAAGCTTCCATTAGCCTTTTAAACTTTGTGCCCATTAATTCCCCCGGTGCTTTTTAATGTCTCGAACCTGAAACTGAGTAAATTTTGAGCTTGCTCACCAAACGTTTCGCAACTATTCCCTCACGACGCCCAAGGGGGGAAATCGAATATGTAATCATATGTAACCATTACTTTTCTAATCATTACGCGCTGCAAAGGAATACTCTTCCGGAATGTAGTACCTTTCGGCTGTTTCATAGACATCTGGTGCATAGGTATCTTTCGTCAGGAATCCGGCCTATAAATAGTATTATAGGGGATAGGTTGATTTGGACAAGGTCTTGTTCCTTCGAATAACGGACACCCTGCCGTTCATCCGGAATCCCGCATTCCGGTAATTAACAACCCGTAGCCAAAAGGGTGTATATTGGGATAAATCCTGCGCTACTGGAGGAGCAAGATGCGAGATTCGAAATTCATTTCGAGAAGGAGCTTCGTTAAATTCACGGGGGCAGCCGCGCTGGGTGCATCCATTATCAAGTATGGCGACGGCTTGCTGACGGCCGGCGAGGCGCACGCCGACGAGACCCCGAGGCCGAAGACGCCGGACGAAGCCCTCAAGAAGATCATGGACGGGAACAAGCGTTTCGTCGATTCTCTGAAGAAGAGCCCCAGAAGGACCATCGAGGTGCGCGAGCAGACGGCCGGCGGACAGGCGCCTTTCGCGACGATACTGGCGTGCGCCGATTCGAGGGTCGCCCCCGAGATAATATTCGATCAGGGCCTCGGTGATTTGTTCGTCGTCCGCGTGGCCGGGAACATAGTCAATACGTCTAACTACGGCGTCCTCGGGAGCATCGAGTTCGGCTCCCTCGTGCTCGGCGCGTCCGTTATCATGGTGCTCGGGCATTCCCGCTGCGGCGCAGTTGCCGGCGCGATCGACGCCGTGCAAAAAGGCGCCGAATTCCCCGGCTCCATCGACAACATAGTGAACACCATAGGGCCTGCCGTCGAAGCCGCCAAAGACGAGCCCGGCGACCTCCTCGAAAACGCGACCGTAGCCAACGTGAAGCTCGGGGTCGATATGCTGAAAGGCTCCGTCCCCGTACTGGCAGACAAAGTCAGGGAAGGCAAGCTGAAAATCGTCGGCGGAAACTACGATCTCTTCACCGGGGAAGTGAAGATCGTGGCATAGGCGATTCATACACGGCCCGGCGCCGTTTTGTAACCGGGCGCGATACGTCGGGGATTCGGCCGTTTAGCCGAACGGCCGCGCGCGTTCGGGCCGGGGCTACCTCAGCTCGTCCTTCCTGACGTAGTGATATACCTCCACGGCATAGCCGTCGTCTTCGACGGTAATGACGTCCTTCCCGTCGTATACATACGAGAGCTCGGCCTGCTGCTCCTCGTTCCTCTTTTCCATGTGAGGAAAGGCGATGAAATAAATCTCTTCCGGAAAACGGCGTCTCTTTATGAGGGCGTCTGAAAATGTCCACCTGGCGTTCACGAGTCCCTCGCCGTACATCATGCGCCTTCCGGTCTCTTTATCGATGCTGCCGAGCGCGCCGGACCACGTTGCGTGCGGGGCGGTCACGAACAACTTATCCGTGCCGATCGTCTCGTATATCTTTTCTGTAAGGTAATGAACTTCCGTGAACTCGAAGTTGTAAACGAGCTGGTCCCTACCGTAATGACCCGGGGCATTTTCAAAGCTCGCCATATTCAGCATTTCATGCGAGCCGAACTTAAACGTCCCCATGATTTTTTTGGACACCGGGTCTATAGTCCGGAATGAAGATATACCGAGCAAGACCAGAACCGCGGCGAGGACCCCGGTAATTACAGTCTGCCTTTTAAATACTATCGGCAGGGAATCCGCAAGCAGTATCACCAGCACGGGGAGCACGGGAAGCATGTAGCGCGGATTATTCCACATCGGGATCCGCGTCAGGAAGTAGACGTACAGAATCAAGAGAAGATAAAAATAGAGCCGGTCGTAAAAGCCGAGGCCGGCTTCGATGCGCCCCCTCCCCTTCAGACGATTAACCCCGAGAACGATCAGGCCGGCGGCGACGATCACCGTAAGTATCCAGTTGAAGTTGAGAACCAGGAGGGATACGAGCTGGGCCGCCATGACCGGGTCGGCGGCATAAAACTCCAGCATCTTCAACATCCCATCGAACCACGAATCCCCGATCTGTGTTTTCGGCGTGACGAACATGTATATGACGAAGGAGACTATAGGCACCGACAGTACGCCTATCACCGAAAGGAATCGCTTCTTGTCTCTCCACGCAAGAGAACCCTTTATAAGCATGAGCGGCACGTAAAGAAAAACGCCCACGCCGTAGAGCATGAATCCCGACTCCTTCGTGAACACCATCAGGACGCCCGCGAGCGCGGCCGGGAAAAAGCGCCCCGAGTAGAGGAAATAAAGCGTCATCGTAAGGTATATGGGAAGCGTGTAATCGAGCGACGGCTGTACGATCTGGACGAGGAATACCGGCGCGAGCCCGAAAACGAACGAGAGAAGGGTCATGTTCGTCGGGGACAGCGAGGCTTTGCAGAGCCTGCCGAGGAGCCCCCTCATGCAAATAAGGCCTAAAACGCCCAGGAGAATATTCAACGCGTAAATGTAGTGAAAATTGCCCGGGTCATATTTTTGCGTAAGCCCGAAAAGGTAAGTGTGAACGAATGCGCTGTGGTCGAAGCACCAGAGCGAGCCCGTGACCGCGGCCGTCAGGTAGCAGCGGGAAAATTGCCAGCCGTCCCATACAGGAACGTAGGAAAAATAAAGCGCCGGTATGCCGGTAAACACGGCCAGGAGAAGCACGAACAGCCACGCCGAGGGCAGACGGAATCCCGCCGCAAACCCCTTACGGGAAAATTTACTTGAAGCTCTTGTCCTCATCAGTCGTGAAATACTGCACGTAACCGGCCCTCTCCTTTAATCCGAGGAGCCCGAGGAGGAATATATACTTGTCCGCGAGCTTTCGTCCCTTTTCGGTAAGGACGAGCTCGCCGCCCGCCTCGATCAACAAGGCTTCCTCCCTGCATTCGTCGATCCTTTTTTCGACGAAGCCGTCCGAATTGAATCCGCGGAAAAGCCCGTCTCTGGCGCCCTTGCCGCCCGGGCTCTCCCTGAGCGCAACGAGCATCTGGCATGCAAGGGACCTGTCGGCGGTAGCCGGGCCGAGGAACGTGTAAAGCCCGCACGCGAAAAGCGAGGCCGCCGCGCTTCCCACGAGGGACACGGCCCACGCGCCCGGGCTCGAAAACATCCGCGGCAGGAAGGAATAACCGACGAAAATCGCAACCCCGGTCGCGGCGAATGCAGACGCCGCCGCGCAGTAAAGCAGGTTCCGGTTCCGGAATGTCCTCAGTGCGAATATGTGGAAGACGAAGAAAAGCCCCGTCTGCAAAACGAAAAGCAGTCCGAAAAGCGCTATATCGAGATACAAATCCGGTTTCCCCCCTCGGCAGTCATTCTTTCACCCTTAAATATATCCCTTTGTACAGCGGCGATTCTACATAATGGTCGGCTATGCGGCTGTCGTTCATATCCTCGATTCTATAAGAGGATATGAGCTTCGGCCTCTTCTCCGCTATTATCTCGTAGATGTCGTAATGATAACCGGTGAGGCCGCGGTACGTGTCGAGACACATGGTCGGATGCAGACAGAACCAGAAGTAGTCCACGTCGTTTCGGTACACGTTGAAAATGACGTTCCCGTCGTATACGAGGTCGTCTTCGCCGGTCATGGAGAGCACATAGTCGAGCCTGGCGAGCTGGCGCGAGAGCGCTTCGTCATTCATGGCGAAAAAGCCCTGGTTGTGCATTGACGACATGGGGACGTAAATCGCCCCGAGCAGGAGAATAAGCCTGAACAGCCTCTGGCCGAAGACGGTGTGGATAGCGTACGCCGCCGTTATTCCCACGAACGGAAGCGAGAGGAGAAGATACTGATGCCATATGTTCTTGAAGACGAGGAGCGTAAGGACCGGCACTGATACGGCCAGCACGAGGAACGGCGTATGGGTCCGCGACCTCGCCAGCGTTACGACGCCGAACGCGTACAGGACGAAGGTCAGCACGTTTATCCTCACCGTCTCGAGGAACAATGTCACCCTCCCGAACTGCGGCGGTATCATGGCGTTCAGCACCCAGTTCATAGTGAAATAAACGCCGAAGGAGCCCGACAGGAATAGATATATGTAATAAGGAGCGAGGCAGAGTAGAAAGACCGCCCCGTAAAGAACTGCGTGCCTGGGCTCTATGCGCTTTTTAAGGCCGTCGTAAAAGAGCATCGCTCCGGCGGCGAAGACGAGAATCATGGCCTTTTGCAGGAAGAGAAAAGACATCGCGAGAAACACCGAGCTTGCCGCAAGGTTCCTGAGCGACCTGTTATCGTAGTAACCCAGGAGGAAATACACCGACAGAAGGCCGGCGAGAACCTGGGGCACGTCCGGGCGTATCTCGATCGCTTTCATGTAAAAGGAGCCTATCGTCGCCGTGAGTATAACGCCCGCGGCGGCGATTTCCCTCCGCCCGAAAACCCTCTCGGCGATGAGCCATGTAAGCAGCAGAATCACCAGCGCAAAAGCCAGCATGATGAAGCGGCTCGCCATGATCGTCTCGACCGTGGGGCCGAACGTATTCACGACGGGGACCAGCATGTAACTCAAAAACGGATGGTGGTGCTGGAAGAAGTCGACGTAAACCTCCTTCCCCTGCGAAATCAGCCACGTCGTATGCATGTGCTCTATTTCGTCTGCGTCGAGTCCCTGGTTAACCGAGTAAACGACCAGCGTGACGAGTATGCCGGCCAGCATCCCCCCGAGAAGGAGATTCCACACCCAGTCCTTTTCGATAAACCGGCCGACGGATTCGATCGGCTTTCTGAATATATAATCGTATATGTCGGGAATGAAAGCCCTCCTTGCTTCAGCCGCCCCCGGCGACGAGGCCGGTCTCCGTTATGACCGCCGACTCCTGATACTCGTAATCGGTATTCACGGCCCAGAGGTCGTTCTCCGCGCCCAGGGCTATGTTGTCCGCGGCGAGTATACCCATGAGTATGCTGTGGTCCTGGTTATTGTATTTAAACGAGCCGTAGCGTCCTATGACCGTAAGACCTTCAATTTTCCCCAGATAATCCTCTATGGGCTTCAAGAGCCGCCTGTATCCCGCGCTGTAGACAGGATAGCATTTACTTATGCGGTGGACGTATCCCTCGGAAGCTGTGTCGCCCTTTACGAGCCCCGCGCGGGAGACTTCCTCTTTCGCGAGTCCAATAAGGCTCTCGTCCTCCCGGCCCCATATCTCGTCGCCCTCGTTGCACCAATATTCGAGGGACAGTATGGAGGCCTCTTCGTCCCCGTAAAGTGTGGGCGACCAGTTCCTGAAGTTCGTAAGCCTTCCGAACCCGAGCTCTGGTGAATGGACGTATATCCAGTTGTCGGGAAAGAGGTCGCGGTCGTGAACGCGGAGGTATACGAGTATCGTGTTTCTGAACCGGAGGGATTTCGCTGCCTCCTTAACATCCTCGCCGGCTCCTTCGAGCCTCGACACGAGCTGCGTGATCGGCATGGTGGACACCACGTGATCGTATTCCTTCACCGTGCCGTCCATAAGCTCTATCCCGCACGCGCGTGTCCCGTCGGTGACGATCCTGTTTACAGGCGTATTCATATAAACCGCGCCGCCGTTATCCGAGACGTATGCCGCCATGCGCTCGTAAACTACTCCCGTCCCGCCGTGTGGGTACGCGAACCTGTCCACCAGCGTTTTATGCCTGCCGTCGTCTCCGAAGACGGCCGATCTAAGGGCTTCGGAGAGCGAGAACTTCTTTATCCTCTGGACGGCGAAATCGGCGTCGAGCTCGCGGCACGGAATACCCCACAGTTTTTCACTGTAGGTCTTGAAGAATATTTCGTAAAGCCTGCGTCCGAATCTTTTTACGACCCAGCTCTCGAAGGTTTCGTCCCCGCCGCTTCCGGCCCCGGGGGAAACGCGCTCCCTGAAATAGCTTAGAAGACAGAGGAACGTTTCCTTCGGGCCGAGCTTTCCCACGACGTCCCCCGGCCTGAGCGGATACCGATAGAGCTTTCCCTTGTAGAGTATCCTCGTCAGCCGGTCGACCATCGAATAGTCTCTGCCGACCACTTCGAGCCACAATTCGTTCACGCGCCTGTCGCTGCTGAAAAACCTGTGCGGGCCGAGATCGACGGTTTGATTCCAGAGCCTGATGGATTTTGCCAGGCCCCCGGGGGAAGAGCCGGCTTCGTACACCTCGGATTTAATCTCCCGGGCGGTGAGCCTGTAGGCACACGCGAGACCGGCGGGCCCCGCGCCTATGATGCCTACCTTCACTTCTCCTTTCTGCTGCGGCCGATTGTCGAGCGCCGGACCCCCGCTCATAGAAATATCATTATAATCTTATTTACACGTATTGGAATTGCCGGCATCGAATAGTAAGATATTGGGCCGAAGGCCCCGGCCGCAAACTCATTCCGAGGCGGCGATAAGGCTTATTTAAAGGGCTTCCATCATCTATAATGGTCTCACCGGCTAAATCACCCTTTTACGATACCCTGTCTGCGGTCGGAAAATGGGCCCACCGAAATCGGGGCCGGCTGTTCCGGGGAGCGGTAATATTCATGACCTTCCTCGCCCTCCCGAGGCTGGCCTATCAGCTTTGGAGGCTGCTCCTTGAGACCGGCGGGAACGGCGCCCTCGACCTCAGGATGTTCAGCAATTGGACGGCCCTTTGGTTCGGGAACGAGCCCCTCGTCGTATATAACCTCCCGCCCGCGACGTACCCCCTTCTCTGGCCGCTGACCGGATGGCTCTCGTTCGGGGCCTCGAGATGGCTCTGGCTCCTCTTTTATATAATCTCGTTCTTCTGGCTGTTCGGCATAATAAAGTCCGGGGCGGGCGTCCGCGAAAGGAATGAAACCGTCTTCGCCGGGCTGTTCCTAATAGCCGTTTACCCGACGAGCATCCTAGTCGGGAACGGCCAGCTGGCGCTCTTCGTCCTCCCCGCCGTGCTGACGGCGATACTCCTCGCACGGGGGAGGCCGGCCCCGGGAAGGGATGCGGCGATTACGCTCCTTCTTCTTTTCTCGACGATAAAGCTGCCGTTGTCGGCTCCGTTTTTCCTCGTGGCCTTCATATCGCTGAGGGCTCACAGGCCCGTCTTCCTCGCCGTACTCGGATATATCCTCCTTACCCTCTTCGCGGTGCATTTCAGGGACGACGGGCTTTTAACCAACGCCGAGCTATGGATAAGGGACGCATCCAGGCTTGCCGAAATAGGCGGATACGGCAACGTGCACAAGTGGCTGAGCGCTTGGGTCCATTCGGATTACATACTGCCCGCCTCTCTCGCCATCCTCGCCGTGCTCGCCCTCTGGCTTTATACGAACAGAAAGACGGACATATGGATTGTGCTCGGGGTGACGGCAGTCTTCGCGCGGCTCTGGACGTACCACAGGCTCTACGACGACCTTCTCATAATAATCCCCGTCGTCGCGCTTTTCAGGATTTTTCGGTCCGGCGGGCTTTCTCCGCACGAACGGGCCATCGCGGGGGCCCTGCTTTTCATCTCGTGGCTCGCGCTCCTGTCTCCGGGCTTCTTCCTTCAGATGAAGCCTCCCCTGGGAACGATCTTCAGAACCGGGCAGGTGGCCGTGTGGATATCGCTGCTGGCATTTCTCTTATACCACGCCGGGGCTAGCGCGAAGGGGGGTGCGGCGCGGGGAGAACGCGCCGGCGCTTCCGGGTCCCGGTACAATTGACGCGGCCCGCGTAAGACAATATTCTAAGCGATAAACCTTTCGCTGCGCCGCGCCTGGAGACAAATGAGACACGATCGAGCGAGTATCGCCGCTTTCATACCCCGAAGCGAAAAATGGCTGGCCCGTAACAGGGAAAAGCTTCTGACAGCGGCGATCTGGTTCCTCGTCGTGCTCGGCGCGCCGCGGCTCTTCTACCAGACGTGGCGGCTCCTCTTTAAGGACGGCGGCAACGGCGCTAACGACCTCAGGCTCCTTCGGAGATGGGTCGGCCGCTGGTTCGAGGGCGACCCGTTTCACGGCTACATAATCCTGCCGGCCACTTTCCCGACTCTGTGGCCGATAACCGGCTGGCTCCCGCTTCAGGCGACGAAGTGGCTCTGGCTCGTGCTCTACGTTATAGCCTTCTGGGCTTTCGTTCGTATATTGAAGTCCGGGGCGTGCGTCCGGAACGGCAGGGAAACGGCCCTCCTCGCTCTCTTCGTTCTGACCATATACCCGACCGGGGTGACAATCGGAAACGGCCAAATGACGCTGCTCCTCCTGCCGGCGGTAGTCGGGGCCCTCATGATATCCGGCCAGGGCGGCCTCACGCCCTGGCGCCGGGCGGCGGCGGTCGCGCTCCTTATTTTTTCGAGCTCGAAGCTCCCGGTCACGGCCCCCTTCTTCCTCATACTCATCATAACGCTGAAAGATTTCAGGACCATGACAATAGTCGGCGTCTGCTACCTGCTGCTGACATTCTTCGCCCTCCATTTCCGCGATGTGGGCGTCGCGCAGTTCGCCTACTCGTGGACGAAAGAAGCGCCAGGCGCCGCGACCGTCGGCGGCCACGGCAACATATATCACTTGCTCGGCCCCCTCGGCAACAGGAATATGCTTCTTCCGGCCTCGGGCGCGATGCTCGCCGCGCTGGCTGTATGGCTTTACAAATTCCGGAAGACGGACTTCTGGGTGCAGGTCGGCGTCGCGGCCATGGTCGCACGGCTCTGGACCTACCACAGGCTCTACGACGACCTCCTGATAATCCTCCCCATTGCGGCGATGCTGAGGCTTCTAAGAAACGGCGAGCTCACCGGAAACGAGCGCGGCGCGGCGGCCGTAATCTTCGCCGTGTCCGTAGTCACGTTTCTCGTCCCGGGATTCTTCCTCCAGTTCCCGCACCCCTGGGGGGCATTGTTCCAGACAGGGCAGATGATCGTCTGGCTCTCCCTCCTCGCATTCCTCCTTCGTTACGCCTACAGGTCCGAAAAAAAGAAGCAGCCCGGGCGCGTCGAAACGACCTCCGGGATACCCCCCATGCCCCGTGAAGCGTAAGCGCCGGACAATATTCCAAAGCACAAAAAAAATCCCCTCCGCCAATGCCGAGGCTGTTGACGGAGGGGCGGGTTATTACTTTAAGTCCGCGGGTCTGCTACGAGCCTGTCACGACGCGGCGCGCGGCCGGATCCTCCTCCTGATAAATATCCCCGCCGGTATAAGCGCGTAGACCATCATCATACCGAAGAGGCCCCCCGCACCGGTTCCCGGCGGCGCTATGGCGCATCCCCCGTCAGACCCTCCGGACCCTCCGTCCGTCGGGCCGTCGTTGGTCGTATCGAGGAAGTCGGGTATGCCGTCCCCGTCCGAATCGGGAAGCGGCAGAGGTGAGCCGCCGGTTTCCGGGTCGTACCGGTCGTGGTGCCCGTCGCCGTTCGAATCGAGGAAATCGTCCACCTTTCCGTCGCCATTCGGGTCTCCGGCTCCGCCCGCTTCCTGGTGGTCCGATATGCCGTCGCCGTCCGAATCGAGGTCGAGATGGTTGGGTATGCCGTCGCCGTCGATGTCGTTAAGGTCCACCCCTTCGAGACCGCGCGCGGCGAAGAAGCCCTCGTAGTTCGAGCCGTGCTCCAGCTCGTCCGGTATGCCGTCGTTATCCGAATCGGAATCGAGATGGTCGGGCACCCCGTCGCCGTCTGTATCGACCGTCGGTGTCGGTGTCGGGGTCAGCGTCGGCGTCGGTGTCGGAGTCAACGTCGGCTGAGGAGTCGGCTCGCCGGAAGGCATCGGTGTCGGCACCGGCGCAGGGCCCCCCGTAGGCGGCGCACCGAACGTCGGCTTCGGGGTGGGCGAAGCGCAGAATTTCGGTGTGTCTATCGGCGTGTTAGAGCACGATCCCGCCACTTCCGCCGAAGCGCGGGTCAGCGTGGTATTCCACGGGGATTCGTCCGCGAAGCAAACCGGCGCCGGCCTGTGTCCGCCATTCCCCTGGAGTATATTTCCCTTGTCGTCCGCGACGAACTGCGCCGGGAGCTTGAACGAAAACCCGGGACAACCGTTCTTCGGGCAGTCGATGTCCTTCCCGGCAAACTTGCCGCATATATTCCCTGCCTGGCATGCCGCGAGCTGATCCGGCGGGAGAGAGCTCGAACACCCGCACGTGTCGCCGCTCAGTGTGCAGAAATCCGCCGGCTGGCAGAAATCCTTCTTCGTATCGGCGAATTCCTGGGCAAAGCTCTCCATGTCGACCTTAACCGTAAGGACGCCGTTTTCGTAGCTCTTTTCCCAGTCTATGCTTTCCCAGTTCGAGGTCCCTGCGCCGAATGTAATCGGGAAGCTCGCGATATTCGCGCGGACCACTGAAACGTCGTCCGCAAGGTTAAGCCCGTCGCCGACGTAAAGCTCGTAGGTTTGCTTCGTATTCGGCCTGGCGTAAAGGAAGAATACGTAATATGTCCCTCCGGCCTCGAAGACGTTCACGCTGCTCGCGGTCTCCCTCTGTTTCGCCTCGGATACGGTCGTGTCTATGTAATACGCGGCGTTGTCGAGGGTCATCATGCTCCTCTGGTAAAGGTCCATGCCCGCCATCCTGACGCCCGTAGTGGAGAGGTCCGCCGCATCCTCGCTCGTCAGGAGCTGCCTTTCGAGCGGAACGCCGAAACAGGTTGCATTCGTGCACGGCCTGTCCCATTTGCTGCACGAGCCGGTTGACGCACAGGCGGGGAAAACGACTGTCGTCAGGTATTCGTAAGGGCTCGTTTTCGCCGTGTTGAACGATTCGCATTCTCCGGCCTCCATAGGGGCGTTGAAGAACGGATCGAGGTTGACGGATATGGTCTCCGTGAATTCGCTGCTGAGAAGCCCTGTCAAAGAGCCGTCGTCGTCGTTTAGAACGGTCTGCCGGTCTACGCTGCTGAAGTTGCCGAACATGTTCGTCGCGGGGAACGTGCAGTAATCCTCCTTCACCTGCTTATCGTCGGTGGTGTACGTTCCCGGCTCCCAGAGAGGCTCCAGCACATAGTGCCGTACGTCTACGTTGTGGAAAAAGAGGTTCTCCGAATGAAACGCCGGGGGATAGTAAAACCCGTTCGGCTGTTTCCATCCTATGGCGGCGTTCGGCAACACGCACGAGTTATCCGTTTTATCTATGGGTATTCCTATGGTTCTCGTGTACACCCACGCCGGAACGCCCGGCCCCTGGGTCTGCGGGCAGCTTGCCGGCGTACACGTAGAGCCGAGGTGTGTCTTTGTAATGTCCAGATAGGCGTTCGAGTCCTGGTAGTTCGGGCCGTCGTATATGTTAAAGAGGCGCTGGTTCACCGCGAAATTGTCTATCGGGAAGCTCACGCCTTCGTTCAGGAGCCTGCAGTGGTTTGCAGCGGTCGTGTCGCAGGCGAGCCCGTGAATCTTGCCGTTGCTGCTCGAAAGCGGGTTAAACGGCCCCGCGTTGGACGCGAGCGGATTGTCTTCCTGCGTATGGCCGACAAATACGGATTTCGTCGCGAGCTGCCAGAGCCCCGGTATGACGCTCGAATGCAGGTAATCGCCGCCCGTAACGAAGCCGAGTCCGCCGTTCTGCGTATCCGACAGGAAGCTGTTCATGACGAGATACCACTGCGGGCGGAGCCATATGGCCGCGAAGTTCTGCTGCGGCCAGTGGAACGACGAGACGTAGCTGTCGAGGACCGTGACCATGCATCCGCTCTTGTCGGCGACGCTGCACCTGTTGGGTATGGCCGACGGGCCGCAGTCCGTCCCGTCGCATCTCGTGGCGAACCTTCCGCCGCCCGGATCGACCTTCGGATAAAAGGTCTCCTGGTTCCTGTCCCCGGTCGGCGTCGGGGCCAGCGTGTTGTATACGGGGCCCATGTCGGCCACGCCGATGCAGGAATCCGTGGCCCCGACGGTGTTGAACGACATCATGGCCGTCGTACACGTATTGCCCTTGAATGTCTTGAGCGGCGTCATGCCCGCCCGTGCGAAGTTGATCTCGTAGGTAGAGCTGCCCTGCGTTACGACCTGGCCGCTCTGAAGCGAGGCGTAGGACTCCCACTTCATGCCCTGCGACGGGCCGCTGTTCGCGCCCGAAAGGAGCCAGTAGCAAACCCCGCATCCCGTTGCGCCGGCGGCCATGTTGTACTCGAAATCGTTCCAGCCGTTCATTATCCAGAATACAGTCGGGTTGTAGATGTCGGAGTTATACGGAACGAGGGGCGCCCCCGGGTTCCCGTTCCACGCCAGGATGCCGGGGACCTGTCTCGGGTTCTGCGGGTTATTCACCGCCGCCCGGACGAGTATGCCGATGTTCGAATAGAGCTTGTTGTTTATCTCGGTGCCGTCTTCCAGGTAATACCCGTGCCCTATGGACATAAACCCGACGTTCCTCGCCAGGAGCACGCCGTGCGTCGCGTGTATAGTCATGAAACGCGTCATCGAATCCCAGCCGGACGAGTCCTTGACGAAAGTACCCGCCGGGGTGCTTCTCGCCATGTGGAAGTGAACGGGGTAATGCCCCATGCGCCCGCCCTGCCCCAACTGGTAGAACTCGACGCCCTGTATATGCACCTCTTTGAATCCCTGCCTCACGCTCGTATGGCCGCCGAAATGATACGGCACACCGGGAAGACAGTCGTAGACGCAAGTCGGGTTCGTGGAGTTATACGTATCCCCCGCCGAAACTATGCGTATGCTTCGCGACAGGAGGGCGACAGCCGCCCTCGTATCCGCCGCCGGCTGCCCTTCGACCTCGAGGCCAATGCCTAACGACGTCGGAACCGCGCTCAGGGGATAGGGCTCGCCGTTGTGCCTGTGCTGAAGCCCTCCCGATACCTCGGCCCCGGTAAACTTGTCGATAACCTTGAAATTAAAGGTCGTGGCGCTGACCGCCGGGGCGACTATTTCGAGGAGCTCGGAATTCCCCGGTATGTAGTCGGTCGTGGTAACGACTATCCTGTCTCCGGCCTCCCAGTCCACCGGACGGTCCACGGTGAGCTGCGTCGCGCCGACGTCTACGGTGCCTTTAAGGCGGACCCAGCTCGTGCCGGAGCTCGAGCTCGGGAGACTGTCCGGCAGGGTCGAGCCCTTTTTGCCGAACAGGTTCAAAGTGCCCCCGTAAGATACGCCCAGTGTCTTGTAACCGAAGTAGGCGTTCGGGTCGCCGGTATCTACCGGCAGCGTATGATAATGATAGAAGTAGTCCGAAACGCCCCCGGGCAGAGTCTCTTTCGAGGCCCCAGCGGAATTCCAGATTGCCTCCGGCACGCCGCACCTTGCGTCCGTCTTGCACGCTACGCCGCTCCCGCCGTTCCCCTGGTCGTCGCCGTAGAGGTGTATGGTGAGCTTCCCGCCCGCCGTTCCTATGGGTGCGGCCGACGTCCCCGCTACGAGGCTCGAATCGTTTTCTATGAGAATGTTGTAGGCCCAGAAGTTTATTACCGCGTCCTCGAAAGTGAGCGAGCCGCCGTTATATATGTGAACGTTCCTGTAGTGGTAGGTCCCCGCGGGAACCGTGCACGCCGCCGTTACCTCGAGGTCTTCCCCGCTGCCGGGCGCTATGGCCCCGGCCGAGCTGCACTGCACTACGGCGGGCGTTTCGTCGAATATGCCGGATACCGAAACGAGCGAGCTTGCAACGTTCGGGGAAACGAGCGCCCCGGGAGCGGCGTCCGCGAGCTTCGTGCCCGCGAGGTCGGCCCCTTCGAGGTTCGCGCCGTCGAGGTCTGCATTCTTAAGCCTCGCGTTTATTAATATTGCGCCCGTGAGGTCAGCCCCCGTGAGGTCCGCCCCTTCGAGGTTCGCCTTCGTAAGGTCCGCGTTCCTGAGGCTTGCGCCTGAGAGGTTGGCGTCGGCGAGGTTAGCATCGGCCAGTATCGCGTCGTCGAGGATAGCGCCGCCGAGGTCCACCTCTCTCAGATCGGCGTCGTAGAAGTTGGCCCCGCTGAGGTCGCACCCCGCGCACCTGTCCGTATCGACTATCGTCGATACGCTTTCGAGCGTCTCTTCGGGGGCAGTGCTGATTATGGACCTCCCGTCTACGGGTACGATGAATACGGTCACGCTCTTGCCCGTGGCGTTACCGTGGTAGAGGTACATATCGTAATCCCCGGGCTCTATCTCTCTGGTCACGCAGTCGCCGTTGGCTGTGGCCTTTACGACTTCTGTTCCGAGGGCGTCCACGAGGGTCATGTAATGGGTAGCCGTCTCGTCCTGGTCCTGCCAGCAGAAAGTCTGCTCGGTTTTAGCCGTGTACCTGTAAGGAATGATGTCGCTCCCCTTTGTCCCCGTATCGCTCGTAAGGGTCATGCAG
>JADLGH010000029.1 GCA_020849425.1 Candidatus Dadabacteria bacterium | reverse complement strand
TCATAGAGGCCGGAATCATAGACCCTGCGAAGGTAACGCGTAGCGCGATACTGAACGCCGCAAGCGTAGCGGGGCTCCTTCTTACGACCGAGGCCCTCATAGCCGAGAAGCCGCAGGCGAAGGAAGAGGCAGGCGGAGCGCCGGGCATGGGAGGCATGGGCCACCCGGGCATGGGCATGATGTAATCCGCAGTTAAAGAAAGAAACTAAAACTCTGAAACCACAAGGCGGGCTCCCTCACATAGGCAGCCCGCCTTTTTTTATCGCCCGCGACGATCTCGTCTATTCCCCCTTATAAACCTTTTAAAATTCTTACGTTTGAGGTTACAATTTAGCTTTCGTCGATCATGTCTAACGAGCCGCATTATCTGCATCACAGGCAAAGGCTGAGGGACCGTTTCGAGAAGTCGGGCGCGGAAGGGATGCACGACTACGAGCTCCTGGAGCTCCTCCTCACGTATGCAATCCCGCGTATGGACGTAAAGCCGCTCGCGAAAAGGCTCATCGGCGTCTTCGGCAGCCTATCCGGAGTCCTCGACGCGGACATGAACAGGCTCGAGAGGGTGCGCGGGGTGGGGCCGATGACGGCGACGCTCATACGGCTCGTGAACCAGCTCTATTCCACGTACCTCGCCGAGAACATGAAGAAGGGGGACGTGCTTTCCTCGCCGGAAGCCGTCCTTAAATTCGCGAGGGTGCGGCTTTCGGGCCTTAAGCACGAGGCCTTCATGGTCATATTCATGAACACGAAGAACGAGGTCATAGACTACGCCATGCTCCAGGAGGGGACGGTGGACAACGTCGCCGTCTATCCCCGGAGGATTATCGAGAGGGCGCTCGCGCGCCACGCCTCTGGCCTTATACTCGTCCACAACCATCCGAGCGGGAACCCGTCGCCTTCGAAGGAAGACAGGCTCCTTACGCGGGACATAGCGTCTGCCGCGCGCACGCTGGACATACGCGTTCTCGATCACATAATCGTCGGGAAGGACGGGCACTTCAGCTTCGTCGAGAACGGCATGATGCCCGTGACGGAAAAATAATCGTGCTACCTTTATTAATATTAAAAAAACGTATCGGCGGTTAATTCGTGTGATGAAGGATCCTGCGCTATACGACCTTTCCGATCCCCGTGCCGTGCGTAGTCTGCATAAAAAAGCCCTTTACCTGTCCGTGTTCACAGTAGCGTATAACTTCCTCGAAGGGATCGTGTCCATGGTCGCCGGCGCCGCGGCAGGCAGCATGGCCCTCGTCGGGTTCGGCCTCGACAGCTTCGTGGAATCCCTCTCGGGCGGGGTTATGATCTGGCGCTTCGGGGGGCGCGGCGCACTTTCGGAAGAGGAGGAGGAAAGGAGAGAAGCCCGCGCGGTAAGGCTCGTGGGCTATACATTCTTCGTGCTGGGGGCTTATGTCGCGTACGGGTGCTTGAAGAAGCTGATCCTGCGTGAACCCCCCGAGCCCAGCCTCGTCGGAATAGTCATAGCGGCTATATCCCTCGTCGTGATGCCCGCCCTTTTCTACATGAAATACGGGCTCGGGAGATCAGTCGGGAGCAGGGGCCTCGTCGCCGATTCCAGACAGACGCTCGCATGCTGCTACCTTTCCCTTTCCCTCCTCGTCGGCCTCGGGCTCAACTATCTCTACGGCATATGGTGGGCCGACCCGGCTGCCGGGCTCGTGATCGTCGCGTTTCTCTTCAAGGAAGGCCTGGAGGCGGTGCGCGGCGAGTATGAAGGCTGCTGCTGAGCCCTTCGCGAGGCGATAATAGAGCCGGCCTCTCCGGCATCATCCACAATGCCCGGCGCACATTCCCGGACAATTAAATGTTTACATTGTAATCTTTGAAAAAAAGAGATGCCGGATGTATATTTGAGTCCTGTATTTACACGGCCCGAAGCGGCTCACTGCCCTCACATTCAGCTTATCAACGGAGCCTCATGACGGAAGAAGCGAAAGACCCTAAAGGAAAAGCCGGGCCGGCCCCGGTCAGCGTTTTAAGGTTCGTCATAACGTACGTCGTCCTCATGGGGATCTTCTTTCTCCTCATCGGGCTCAAGCCCGTTCAGGACGTGTTCGACATAAACGACGGCTACTCGCAGGTAATCGTTTTCCTGACCGCGAAGATACTCGGCGTAATCGGCATCCCGGTTTCGACGCAGGGCTCGCTCATGCATCTCCCGTCCATATCACTGGACGTAGAGTTCGGGTGTAACGGCCTCGAAGCCGTCATGATTTACACGGTCGCCGTCCTTACATTCCCCGCTACGTGGAGAGAGAGGCTCGTCGGGATAATCGGCGGATTTCTCGTGATACAGGTGCTGAACCTTATAAGGATAGTCGGGCTCGCATATGCGGGCGTATATCACAGGGAGCTCTTCGACGTTATACACCTGTACGTAGCGCAGGGAGTTATGATAGCTGTCGCGCTTGGGACGTTCGTCCTTTACCTGAGGTATATAAACCGGAAGCAGGGAAAAGGGGAAGAGGCCGTTGCTTAGGTCCGTCGTGAGATTTGTTATGGGAGTATTTCATGGCCTAATTCGATTTTGGATTAGGTCAGCTTACTTTAAGCCTTCGGTGATATTTATAATTAGCTTTCTATTATTTCTTTGGCTCTGGCTCGGTATAAAAGGCTACTACGGCATGGCCGTGACGACAATCGCTTCCCATGCGGCGGCGTTCGTAAAGAATGTGAAGATCGTCGATATCGTAAGGGAGAGGGACATCGTCTCCGTCGGCTTCATACCGAAAAAATACGGGGTGACGATTCTTAAGACGAGCATTAACGTCCCGATATCGAACTACACATTCAACGCCCCGCTCACGTTCGCGATAATGGCGGCGTTTTACCCGTTCCTGAAGAGGCGGCGCGTCTATGCCGAGGCGCTTTTGATAATGGTGGCCGTGCACCTGCTCTTCGTCTTTTCCTACGAGGCGCACGGGCTTACGTCGGAGCTCGAAAAGCAGGGATACGAGAAGTCGAGCGGGGCTGTGCACATATTCTGGGAATTCCTCTGGGGATTCTTAAACAACATGGTGGTCAGGTTCGAGCCGTTTCTTATAGGCGCGTATCTTTACTTCTTCAGGGATTCCGCGCGTAAGCCCTCACCGGCCGGCGGCCCGAAAGAAAAGACGTACGCCGAACCCCAGCCCAAACGTGCAAGGAAGGGGAAGTGGAAAAAGAAGTGAGCGTCCTTCAGGGCGCGGGGCTCTTTTTTCGTCCTGCTCCGAGCGCGTTAGTCCAGAGGACCCCGAGAAGATATGTCGCATATATGAACACCACCCCCAGCACGAACGAGGCTGCCACGCCCAGGACGTCCGCCACGCTGTAGGGCTTTCCGGAAAAGAAGAGCTCTTCTGCGAGCTTGAATACGTCGTCGCTCCTCCACCCCACGGAATTCTCCCCGGATGAAATGGACCCGGCGATACGGGATACGACTATGGAGCCCATCTCGTAATAATCCCCGCTGAAAGATATGAAAGGGGCGAACGCAATAGGGAGCGCTATGCCGAGCTTTACGGCGGCCGCAAGGGGCGGCGAGCCCGCGGCGGACCTCAGGAGGGGCACGCCCAGGAATATTGTAAGGAGGAAGGGCAGGAAGACCGTGAGCATGTACGTGAGGTCGCTCCCATTGGTCTCGAACCCGGTGAGCTGCCCCGCGTAATCGGAGCCCGAGTAGACGAATGGAAAGACCTTTTCGAGAATATCTCCACCGTAAAGGGGGCTTATCTCGAGCCTGCTCACGCTTCCCCCGCCTATAATGCACCCGAGGGCGTGCGCGAGCTCGTGGATCGGCACGTACAGCCACCACGTGAGCGCGAAGAGGACGAAGATTACGCCTATGTTTACGGCGGAGACCGTCCGGAGGGCCGCGTCGAGGCCCGAAAAGAAGTCTTCCAGCGGTAGGGCGATTATCTTTTTCAGCATGTCGGGGGCCTTCTCATCATAAATAAGAACGCCCCGGGTGTAAATATGCATTTTTCTTCGCATCGTTTGTTAAGTTTAATAGTTTAATGGATTAATGATGCACTATAAACATCAAATCTCATTGACAAATAAAAAGCAACGCTTTAGAATGAGAGCAAGGCCTGACAATGGATTTTCGGAGGAAAAAGGCCTTTTTAATCGCGCCGGGGACTGCGTGAGGGGTCTGGAAATCCGTTTCACCTCCCCGCGGCGACTAACCGAAGAGATGGAGGATGGGTCTTGGATGTTTCCGCTCTTCAGCTCGTATCGATGCGCGGCCGGATTTCGCTTTGCCGGCTGAGCGGGACGGTTGCGTCCTTATGAAAATGGGAACGCAAAAAATATCCGTGCGCCGTTTTCTCGTCCTGTTAGGGGCGCTGCCGTTCTTATTCGGCTCGTTTCCTGTCGACGGCTCGGCCGATACTTCCTTTTATAAAAAAGAGGTCAACGGCGTCGTTCACTACACGAATATCAATCCCGGGAGTAAGGATTTCAAGCGTATCGCGAGCCCGTGGGGTACGTTCCGCGGCACCCCGAAGAGCCAGAGGGGCTATCTCAACAACCACAAGTACTCCGACAAATTCGACGAGCACATAAACGTGACGGCGAGGGAGCACGGCCTCGACCCCCTGCTCGTAAAAGCGATGATAAAGGTCGAGTCCAATTTTAATCCCGACGCCGTCTCGCCCGCCGGCGCGGTGGGCGTGATGCAGCTCATGCCGGGGACGGCGGAGCGCGTCGGCGTCTCGGACGCGTTCGACCCGGAGGAGAACATCGAGGGCGGCATAAAGTACCTGGCCATGCTGATGAAGCTCTTTAACAACAACACGACGCTGGCGCTAGCGGGATACAATGCGGGCGAAAACGCAGTTATAAAATACGGATACAAGATACCCCCCTACGAAGAAACGATAGAATACGTGGACAGGGTCTACGCCCATTACGATCATTTGAGGAACTATCCCGTCGACAGAAACACGAAGAGCATGGTTGCGGGCACGAAGGACAAGGCCTCGTCCCGGCGGAGCGCCGGATCCCCGAGGCCCTCGAAATCCTTCATGTACGTCGAGACCGCGAGCGAGGCCAAGGTCTACAAAAATGGAAAAGTGGTCGCGTCCTCACGCGTGGAGCCTGCCCCGGGGACGAGGGGCCGAACCCTACTCGATCCGGGCGCGGGGGCTAAAACCGCGGCCGTTCTGAACGTCGAATCGGCGGTCAGCGGCTCGGAGGGAAGGTATACGGTCCAGGTCGCTTCTTTTCCCGACAGGGCGTCGGCCGAGGAGATGGAGAGGGAGTTCAAGGCCAAGCGCTACCCTGCGTACACCGAAGAGGTAAGGATTCCCGGCAAGGGCACGTGGTACAGGGTGAAGATAGGGAAGTTCACGACCGAGAGCGAGGCCAGCAGGTACGGGAACGACATGAAATCCGCCGAGCCGGGCGTAAATTCCATACTCGTCACGATGAACTGACGAGCCTCCGAAAGCCGTTTCCCCGGGCCGGTACGTGCCTAAACCTGAAAAACAGTTAAAATATGTAACGGGTGTCGTCCGAAGCGTCCGGCCCCCGCCGGGCGCACGAGAGGCTGCGTCGGCAATATATACAACGTATATACGTCATAGCTTCGGGACGCAGGGAGAATAAGTACATTTTTGCCGGGTAATCTTCAAAATAGCCAATAACGGCAAGGCGAAAAGCGGTTTCGAGCTTGACTTGCATACCGCTATTTCTTAAGATACTACTTGTCAAGTTTCGGGGTTACTACGCCCTCCGGCCCAAGGAGACGATAATATATGAAGCCAATAATAATGGCAGTCCTTATAATAGCCGCCTTCGCCTTTTTCGCGTACAACATATACAACCTGATTAAGCTCCTTCGCCTGGGGAAGTATGAACAGCGCTTCGACAACATAAGGGAAAGAATAAGGCTCGTGCTCGTATACGTCTTCGGCCAGAAGAGGCTCGTCAAGAACTACACGTTCGCCGGCATCGAGCACTTTATGATCTTCTGGGGCTTCGTCATAATCACGATAGGGACGATGGAAATGCTCATCGGCGGCGTCGTCCCCGGGTTCAGGCTCATCCCCGGAAAGGCGCACGTCGCCTACGAATTCATTTTAGACATCGTACAGCTGCTAGTTCTCGTGGCGATAGTAATGGGCATCATAAACAGGACGACCATAGCCAGGAGGCGCGAGGTGAACGGGCTCGACGCGGTCGTCATACTGGGGCTCATATTCGGCCTTATGGTAACGGCGCTGACGGCCATGGGCGCAAAGATCGCGCTCGGCGAGGCCGACCCGACGTGGCTGCCGGTATCGAGCACCATAGCCAGCGTTTTCTTCAGCGGCATGAGCGAGAGCGGCGTTAAATTTTCCCACGAATTTTTCTGGTGGTTCCATATACTTATAGTGCTCGGGTTCCTGAACTATCTTCCATATTCGAAACACAGCCATGTATTCACCGCTATACCCAACGTATTTTTCCAGAGCTTAAAGCCGAGGGGGGCGCTCAATCCAATAGACTTCGAGAATGTTCCCGACGACATAGACCATTTCGGCGCGGGGAAGCTCGAAGACTTTACGTGGAAGGACATACTCGACGCATATACATGTACCGAGTGCGGAAGATGCACCGACAACTGCCCGGCGTGGCATACTGAAAAGCCCCTGTCTCCGAGAGAAATCGTAGTAAAATTAAGGCATTACGCGTCGAGCGAGGGCAAAGTACTCCTCAACGCCAATGGCGATGGCGCCGCTGTCGCCGAGGGGCTCGATACGATTCCCGGCCCGAAATGGGTCACGGAGGAGGAGCTCTGGGCCTGTACGAGCTGTAACGCGTGCGTCGAGCAGTGCCCGCTCTTCATTGACCAGATGGGCAAGATAATGGAGATGAGGCGCTTCCTCACGCTCGAGGGGAGGCTCACAGGCTCGGCAGTGAAGACGCTCCAGAAGCTCCAGACGCAGGGCAACCCCTGGGGCTTCAGCGGCAGCGACCGCGCCGCATGGCTCGCGGGTTACGAGGGCGTAAACGTCATAGGGGACGAAGGCAACGAGGACGCGAGCGGATTCGATTACATATACTGGATGGGGTGCTACGGCGGATACGACCCGCGCGGCCAGAAGATAGCGCAGTCGGTCGTCAGCCTGTTAACGCAGGCGGGGGTTAACTTCGCCGTGCTCGGGCCGCTCGAAAGCTGCACCGGGGACCCGGCGAGGAGGCTCGGCGAGGAGGCTCTTTACCAGATGCTCGCGACGCAGAACATTGAGACGATGAACGAGCTCAAGGTAAAGAAGGTCATCGCAAACTGCCCGCACTGCTTTAACACGATCAAGAACGAGTACCCGCAGTTCGGCGGGAACTTCGAGGTAATAAACCACACGCAGCTCCTTAACGACCTCGTCAGGGAGGGGCGTCTACGCCCGACGAAGGAAGTCAAGGAAGACATCGCGTATCACGATCCCTGTTACCTCGGGCGTTATAACCGCATATTCGACGCCCCGAGAGAGCTCCTCGAATCGATACCGGGCGTGAATCTCATCGAGCTCGACAGGAAGCGCGAGCGGAGCTTCTGCTGCGGCGCGGGCGGCGGAAAGATATGGATGGAGGAAGAGGCCCCGCGCGTCAACTGGAACCGCTTCGAGGAGGTCGAGTCGAAGAATCCGGACACGCTGGCCGTGGCGTGCTACTTCTGCGATACGATGTTCGAGGACGCGGCCAAGCAGGCCGGGAACGAGAAGATGCAGATAAAGGACATCTCGATGATCCTTCGCGAGTCCGTCGAACCCGATACGAAGTCCTAGTATTGAAATAAACCCCCGTTCCCGGCGCGCACACCTCCGCGCCGGGGACTTATCCCACCTGAAGCAGCTCTTCCTTAGTAACCGGACCGAACCCAGTTCTCCACAGTGGAAGTTATAAATCAGGCGTGCCGGGTTAAGTTTTTTACCTTTGGTGTACACTGTAAGCAACATTATGAATATTCTCCCTACATTCTCAGCGGCATTCCTCGATTCGGGAAACGGATGGCTCGGCGAGCCCGGCAGGGCGGGTGCGCTTGCATTCGGGGAGCCTGGACTCAGGATTACTGTCGAGAATGGATTAATATATATTAATAATGATAAACAAATATTAACTATGAAGCGTAATCCGCTTCAAGTCCTCGAAAGCTATATAGGTGAAGGGTACATAGCCGTGGGTTATATAGGTTACGAATATGGGGCAGTCACGGAGGACGGCTTTTCGAGGAAAAGGGAAAAAACAGGGAGGAAGCTCCCGGACCTCGCATTTCTGCTCTACAGGCCCGAAGATATGATAGCGACCGACGCTTGCGAGCCGGATGCATTCCACTCCCCGGATTCTCCTCTCGCCGGCCCGGCCCGGAGCGTTACATCTAACATGGACGGCCCGGAGTATGTTCGTATCGTGGAGCGCGCGAAAAAATACATTCAGTCCGGGGACATATACCAGGTCAACCTGTCCCGGAGGTTCGAAGTGGAAGGTCATGTCGACGCGGCGGCGCTCTTCCGGCGATTGTTTCACGTGCAACGTGTGCCGTTCGGGGCGTATATCGATTTCGGTGACTTTCAGCTCGTGAGCGGCTCGATGGAGCTTTTTCTCCGGAGGAAGGGGAGCACCCTTACAACGTGCCCGATCAAGGGGACCCGGAGCCGTGGGCATTCGCGCGAGGAGGATACGATTAGAAAGGCCGAGCTCCTCAGGAGCGACAAGGAAAGGGCCGAGAACCTCATGATAGTCGATCTCATGCGGAACGATCTCTCCCGCGTATGCAGGAGGGGCTCCGTCAAGGTCGGCAGGCTGTTCGACGTTGAAACGTACGCGACGCTTCATCAGCTAGTTTCGGAGGTAGAGGGTCAGGTGAAGGAAGGGGAAGGGGTCCCCGGCATACTGGGGAAGGTCTTTCCCCCGGGGTCCGTGACCGGGGCCCCGAAGAAGAGGGCGCTCGAAATAATCGACGAGCTCGAGCCTCACTATCGGGGGCCCTACTGCGGCGTGCTCGGTATCTTCTATCCGGGCGGCGATTTTACGCTCAGCGTCGGTATAAGGACGGCAGTGGTCGAGCCAGATAGGACTACGTTCTGGACAGGGAGCGGCATAGTGTGGGATTCGGACCCGGAGGCTGAATTCGTGGAAACGACCCTTAAATCGCGGGCCATGACGAAGGCCCTCGGGCTTTCGGAGGGATAATCTCGGATGGCGGAGCATATATTCATCGAGGACAGGCCTGTAAACGATGCGGCCCCTGTAAGAACGCTCTTTTACGGCGAGGGGCTTTTCGAGACTTTCAGGTATAAGTCGCGGATGCCGGCGCTTTTCGATAACCACTACGAGAGGATGAGAAGGGGCGCGGAGTACCTCGGAATACCTATGTACTCGATCTCGTACATCGAGGGGCTGGTTGAAAATGCCGTCACGGCCGCCGGTATGGAAGACGCCTACGTCAAGGTATGCCTCCTTTCGGACGGGAGCACGCTGTTTTACGACCTCCCGTCGAAAAGCACCGTTTTAATTGTAGTAAGGGGGTATAATCCGCCTTCGGGGCCGCTCACGCTTCACATAGGCTCGACGAGGAAGAATTCTACCTCGCCCCTGTCGCACCTGAAGTCGCTCAACTATCTTGAAAACATACTCGCCCGGAGGGAGGCCGTCTCTGCGGGCTTTAACGAATGCCTCTTTCTCAGTGACAAGGGGCACGTCGCCGAGTGCTCGGCAGCCAATATATACTGGATAAGGGGCGGTATCCTGTATACCCCGTCGCTGGAATGCGGGGTTCTCCCGGGAACCACCCGGGAAGCCCTCCTGCAAGTGGCCGGGGATGCAGGGCTGGATGTCTCGGAGGGGCGCTATGCCCCGGATGACCTGTACGAATGTGAGCTGGCGCTCGCCACGAACGCCCTCATCGGAGTGATGCCTGTTTCGGTGATAGGCCACGTCTCGCTCGATACCGATACTGTGCACCTGGATAGCCTGAGGAAAGGCCTCTACAATTGC